>JBGQGN010000043.1:0-13269 GCA_041497395.1 Methylomirabilia bacterium | reverse complement strand
GGCGAGGTCCCCCGCTCGCAGCGGGCTCCCGACCGCCTCGCACGCGCGCCCGATCTCGGCCGCGAGGGCCCCCTCGTAGAACGCGCGGCCGCCCTCGCGGGCGAGGCGCTCGAGCGTGCGCGCGAGAGCGGGCTGGGCGAGCGGCCGCCCCGGGGCCGGCGCCGCGGCGCCGTTGAGGTAGGTCGAGCGGAAGGGCGCGAACGCGGGTCCCCGCGCCTCCAGGAGATCGGTCGCCCCCGCCGTGACACGCGACTGGCACGGCGAGACGGGGATGCCGTCGGCCGCGTGCCGGATCGCGGCCTGGAGGAGATCCCCCCAGGGCATCGTCGAGCCGAGGCGCTCCTGGCTGTAGCGGTGAGCGGTCCAGAGGCCGTCGGGGGCCCCGGGCACCGTGAGCGCGGCCAGGGGCCCCCGGGCCGGGATCTGGGCGAGCCCGTGCCGGCGGTAGAGATCGGGGGTCGCCCGCGCCGCCGCGGCGCCTGCGGCCTGGAGCGCGGTGAGCCGGGCCGCGCGCGCGTCCCAGCAGAGCCAGAAGCTGTCGCCGCCGAGACCCGTCATGTGAGGATACACGACGGCGATCGTCGCGCCGACGGCCACGGCGGCGTCGACCGCGGTGCCGCCGCGCAGGAGCACCTCGAGCCCGGCGACGGTGGCGAGCGGATGGGGGGAGGCGACGATCCCGCGGCGCCCCAGGGCGGCGGGCCAGCGGGTCTCAGGCATCGGGCCGGATGGGCTCCTCGCCCTTCCGGGGCGCGGCGATGCCGTAGGCCTTGAGCTTCCGCCAGAGGTTCACCCGCCCGATGCCGAGCGCCTGCGCCGTCCGCGTGATGTTCCAGTCGTGGGCCCGGAGCTCGCCGAGGATGTACGCGCGCTCGAACGCGTCCCGCGCCTCGCGCAGGCTCTGGAGCCCCGCCTCGGCGGGAACCGCCACGGCCTCCCGCGACCGGAGCGGCGGCGGGAGATCCTCGGGCGCGATGACGTCGCCGGGCGTCATGATGACGAGCCGCTCGACCATGTTGCGCAGCTCGCGCACGTTCCCCGGCCAGTCGTACACCATGAAGGATCCCATCGCCTCGCCCGAGAGCGTCTTCGGCCGCTTCCCGTACTCCGCCGAGAATGTCTTCAGGAAGTGCTCGACGAGGAGCGGGATGTCCTCCCGGCGGCGGCGGAGCGGCGGCACTTCGATCGGGATGACGTTCAGGCGGTAGAAGAGGTCCTCACGGAAGCGCCCCTGGACGATCAGCTCCGGGAGCGCCTGGTTCGAGGCCGCGATCACGCGCACGTCGACCCGGATCGGCTCGTGCCCACCGATCCGCTCCACCGTCTGCTCCTCGAGCGCCCGCAGCACCTTGGCCTGGGTCCGGAGCGACATGTCCCCGATCTCGTCGAGGAAGATCGTGCCGCCGGTGGCCAGCTCGAACTTCCCCCGGCGGCGCGCCATCGCCCCGGTAAAGGCGCCCTTCTCGTGGCCGAAGAGCTCCGACTCGATCAGCTCGTCCGGAATGGCCGCGCAGTTCACCTCCACGAAGGGCTGGTCGCGGCGCGCCGAGAGGGCGTGGATGGCCCGCGCGACCAGCTCCTTGCCGGAGCCATTCTCGCCGAAGACCAGGACGCGGCCGTTGGTCGGGGCGGCCGTGGCGATCTGGCGGCGGAGCTCCACGATGACAGGGCTGGTGCCGATGATCTCGTGAGCCCGCTCGATGCGCTCGCGGAGCTGTCGGTTCTCCCGCTCGAGCCGCGCGTGCTCGAGGGCGCGCTCGACGACCAGGAGCGTCTTCTCGAGGGACAGGGGCTTCTCGACGAAGTCGTAGGCGCCGAGCTTCGTGGCCTTCACGGCCGTCTCGATCGTGCCGTGGCCGGACATCATCACCACCGGCAGCTCGGGCCACTGGCGCTTGACCTCGGCGAGCACCTCGATGCCGTCCATCTCCGGCAGCCAGATGTCCAGGACCACCAGGTCCGGCACCTCCTCGCCGATCCGGGCGAGGGCTTCCCGGCCGGTCCCCGCCGCGAGCGGCCGATACCCCTCGTCGGCCAGGATGCCGGAGAGCGTCGAGCGGATCCCGCGCTCATCGTCGACGATCAGGATGCGGTCGCCCGCCATGGCGCGCCCCGCTCCCCTAGGCCGAGCCCGACTGCCGCGCCACGTCCAGCGCGGGCGCCGCGACAGCCGGGGCGCTCCCACGCAGCACGGGCAGCTCGATCGTGAAGCGGGTCCCCCGCGGTGGGTTGTCCTCGACCCGGATGCGCCCGCCGTGGTCGGACACGATCTGGTGGACGATGGGCAGGCCGAGCCCCATCCCCGTCGTCTTCGTCGAGAAGTACGGCAGGAACACGCGATCGCGCAGGTCGGCGGCGATCCCGGGGCCGTTGTCGGCGATCGTGACCTCGACGTGCGCCCCCCCGCTCCAGCGCGTCCCGATCGCGACCTCCGTCGCCCCCGCCTCGACGGCGTTGTCCACGAGGTTCAGGACGGCCCGCTTGAGCTGGTCGCCGTCGGTGTCGAGGGTCGGAAGCTCCGCGGCGAAATCGGCGCGGAGGAGGACCGTCGGATGCGTCTCGCCGTAGAGCCCCAGCACGCTCTCGAGCAGCCGGTGGAGGTCCGTCGACTTCGGCGTGAAGCTCGGCATGCGCGCGAATCGCGAGAACTCGTCGACCAGGCGCCGCAGCCCCTCCACCTCCCCGATGATGGTCGCGGTGCACTCCTCGAGCAGGCCCCCGTCGTCGGGGAGCCGGCCCGCCAGCCGCCGCCGCAGCCGCTGCGCGGAGAGCTGGATCGGCGTGAGCGGGTTCTTGATCTCGTGCGCGATCCGCTGGGCGACCTCCCGCCAGGCGGCGAGCCGCTGGGCGTCGAGCAGCTCCGTCAGGTCGTCGAAGACCAGCACGATGCCGAGGTGCTCGCCCTCCGGTCCCCCGAGCGCGGTGAGGCTCGTGAGCAGCGTGAGGCTCTTCCCGTCGAGCGGGAGCGGGAGCTGGAGCTCGCGCTCGATGGTGCCGGCCCGGATCCGCTCCATCCGCTGCATGAGGGTCACGAGATCCAGGTACGCCGGGGCGCCGAATGCGACCGAGTAGTGCCGGCCGACCGCGGCGGTCGGCGCCAGGCCGAGCATGCGGCTGGCGGCGCGGTTCACGGTCGTCACGATGCCCGCCGCGTCCGCCGAGACCACGCCCGTCGCCACGGCCTCGAGCACCGTCTCCGTGTACTGGCGCCGCTCGGTGAGCTCGGCGTGCTTGGCCTGGAGGTCGGCATAGGCCAGCTCGAGCTGGGCCTTCGAGGACTTGAGGTCCTGCGTCATCTGGTTGAAGGACTCCACCAGGATGCCGACCTCGTCGTCCGCCTGGGCGGTGACGCGGTAGTCGAGGTTGCCGGCCGCGACCTCGCGCGTCCCCTGGGCGAGCAGCTGGATCGGCACCGTGATGCCGCGGGCGAGGTAGAGCCCGAACCAGGTGACGGAGAACACGATGACGAGGGTCATCAGGAGGAACAGCAGGATGTAGATGCCCTTGATCGGCTGCCGGAGGAGCTTGAGCTGCTTGTACTCCTGGAACGCCTGGGCGATCCCCCGCACCTGCGCCTCGAGCCGCTGGGGCACGTGGATCGCGACGACGGCGGCCCCGACCACGCGCGGCGGGTCGCCGGGCGTCAGCACGGGCACCATCCCCTGGATGAGGTCGCCGGTCGAGATCTCGCGTCGTGTGGAGAGTTCCCGTCCGGCGAGAGCCATGCGGACCTGCTCCGAGTTGACGACCGTCTCGAGAGAGGGCACCAGCACGGGGTCGTTCACGTGCACGATCTCGTGGCCGCCCGGGCCGTAGAGCGCGATGCCGGCCAGCCCGTACTGCTCGGCCTGCTCCTGGAGGAACTCGATCAGATCCTCGCGCCGGTCGTCGGGGAGGAGCCCGTCGCGGGTCAGCGTCCGCGCGACGTACTGCCCGTGGCGGACCGCCTCGTCCTGGATGCGCTCGTAGAACGTCTGGGCCACCCGCATCGACTCGTCGAGCGGGCGCTCGACCTGGATCTTGAACCACCCCTCGATCGACGTGTTGATGAGGTTGGACGCGATCAGGAAGATGAGGATCGCGGGCGCCAGCGCCAGCGACAGGAAGGCGGCGACCAGCTTGGTCTTGAATCGAGAGCCCAGGACCTTGTTGCGGCGCTCGAACCAGAGCTTGGCGAGGTTGCGGAAGAGGAGGATCAGGAGCAGCAGGAAGACGATCAGGTTCAGGTTGAACAGCGCGATGACGACGACGTTGGACGCGACCGGGATGTCCGGGAGCCGGACCCCGACCTCCACCGCCGTGGCCACCACGAGCACGAAGAGCACGGCGACGATGATGACGAGGTTGCGCTTTCGCTTCTTCCGGTCGTCGGGCGGCCGGACGGCCGGCGGCGGGAACGGCGGGATCGGCGGGTTTTGGGGGGCCATCGGCCCTCCGCCCGGCGCCGGCCCTGTCGTGCTCACCGGGCCCGCCTGAGCGTGAGAAGCGGCGTCTGCTCCCAGGGCGTCTCCGACCGAGAGGACACGAACGGCAGGATCCTGGAGACCGAGGAGTCCGGCGCGCCGGACCGGACCTCGGCCCGCACCCGCACGTAGTAGAGCTCGTCCAGGTTGAGATGCGCCAGCTGCGTCAGCTTGAAGCCCCGGAGCTCCGACAGCACCCGCTCGGCCTCCCAGACGTCACGCGTGACGTAGGGCTCCCGCTCCTCGCCCTGAAGAGCGGCAACGCGGAACTCCTTCGTCAGGACGTCGTAGACGACCTGGCGCTCCACGAGCTTGGCCACCACCCGACGATCCACCCACCAGGAGTTGTACTGCCAGAGCTCGAGCTGGAAGCGCACGGCCGCCGGGATCCCCGTCCCCAGTCCCTCGACGATGCCGTCGGGCAGGGCGCCCAGCAAGACCAGGGTCACCAGGAGCGTGCTGTCCGAATTCGTGACGATCAGATTCGAGATGCGGAGGGGCGCGACGGCGCCCGACGCCGCTCCCGCCACGAGTTGGAGACCCAGCGCGACCGCCAGGATCCCGGTCGGCCAGCGCCGCCTGGACATCGCGGAACATTATAGCCCCTGGCTCCGGACAGGACTCCGCCGCGGACGCGACGGCGAGGGGGACGAGCAGGCCGGCGAGCGCCCCTTCAGTGGGCGGCGACGCGGGGGCGGCGCCGGGTCGCCCCTTCCCAGGGCGCCTCGACGTGGAGCGGGGTACGGGGTGACGCCGCGTCCTCCCACCGTCGCGCGGTCTTCACGAGCTCCCGCACCAGGAGGTGGTTCAGCGCGTGCCCGGCATTCCGCGCCACGACGTGGCCCAGCACGGGGCGGCCGACCAGCGTCAGGTCCCCGATGACGTCGAGGATCTTGTGGCGCACGAACTCGTCCTGGAACCGCAGGGCGCCGTTCAGGATCCGCTCCTGCCCCACCACGACCGCGTTGGCCAGGGAACCCCCGAGCGCGAGCCCCTGCTGCCGCAGCAGCTCGAGATCCTTCAGGAAGCCGTACGTCCGCGCGGGCGCGAGCTCCTCGACGAAGACCCGCTCGGTCGGCACGAACGACGCGACCTGCACCCCCACGGCGGGATGCTCGTGATCGAGCGTGTAGCTGATGCGGAACTCGGCCGCCGGCAAGATCTGCAGCCAGCGATGCTCGTCGCCGACCCGGATCGCCTCGATCACCCGAAGCGACGCGCGCCGCACGGCAACCTGGGCCTCGCGCCCCGCCGTGTAGAGGAGCGACACGAATGGCGCCGAGCTTCCGTCCATCGCGGGCAGCTCGGGCCCGTCCAGCTCGATCAGGAGGTTGTCGATCCCGAGCCCGCGGACCGCCGCCAGGAGGTGCTCGACCGTCTGGATCTGGATCCCCTCGGCTCCGATGGTCGTCGCGTAGTGACCATTGAGGAGCGACTCGGGGCAGACCGGGACGCGAACGCGCTCGGGCCCGACGACGAAGACAACGCCGTGGTCCGGCGGAGCGGGCAGGAGCGCCATCGTCACTGGCACCCCGGTGTGCAACCCCACTCCCTCGCACGTCACCGGCTTCCGGATCGAGTGCTGAAGTTCCATCGGTCGGGGACCCTCCATGGTCCCGGGCGGGGGAGAACAGCAAGCAGAATGCCAAGCGATCTTGGCTGGTCGTACAGCCGTAACTATCTGGAATTTCAATCCAGCGATGGCGTGTCGTCCCCGCTGGACTCGGGCCCAGTTCCGGATCGTTGCACCATGACAGCAGGGTGTAACGCCCCGATGTTTCTCACCCGTAACACACCCGTCAGATGTCGAGCACCACGCGGGCGCTGACCCGGCCGGGCGTCTCGCGCACCTCGAGGCCATGAAACGTGGCCGCCTTCACGACCGTGCCGCGGGGGTGCCGTGATGGATCAATGGGCTCGCCGCGGAGGAGAGCGTGCACCCCCGTCGTCGTGACCTCCGGCCTGGAAATGTCGGAGACGACGAAGCCCTCGAGGTCGTGAACGTAGAGGCATTCGTTCAGCCAGTTCACGAGGAGCGCCTCGACCGGCGTGCCGCGCGCCGCCACCTCGCGGCCCTCGAGCGGCTGGACCGCGGCGGTCGGCACGATCAGGTTGAAGACCCCGAGCGCGCACTGCCGGAGGCACCCTGGAAGATCCTCCCCCCAGGCCGCGATGCCGACATCCGCAGCCACGTCGAAGTACTCGTAGCCCTCGGGCGTCACGGCTGATCCTCCGCTCCCTGCCCGGACCCGTGCCGCCGGCCGCCCAGGTCCCCGAAGAGGAACTGGCAGAGGGCGATCGCCGTGAGCCCCGCCGACTCGGCGCGGAGGATCCGCGGTCCGAGGCTCACGAGGCGTGCCCCCGCCGCTTCGGCCACGCCGACCTCCTCGGACGTGAAGCCTCCCTCCGGGCCGATCAGGAGCAGAAGACGGGCTGGCGAGCCCGCCTCCGCGGCCGTCGCGGCGAGCGCCTGGCCGCCGCCCTCCCAGAAGACCCACGCGGCGTCGTGCCCCGCGATCTCGCCCACCACGTCCCCGAACGCTCGCGGTCGGTCGATCGCCGGCACGACGACCCGCCCGCACTGCTTGACGGCCTCGCGGGCGATCCGCTCCCAGCGGGTGTGGCGAGCCGCCCCCCCCGTGGCGGGGCGGGCCACGACGCGCGCGGTCTCCATGGGCACGATCCGCGACACGCCGAGCTCCGTGGCCTTCTGGACGAGCCAGCTCATGCGGTCCCCCTTCAGGATCGCCTGAGCGAGGGTGATCGCGCACGGCGACTCCCGCTCCGGCGCGGCGCGTGCCTCGATGGCCCCCCACCCGCCCTCGACCTCAAGGGCCACGAGCCGGATCGTGTAGAGACGGCCAGTCCCGTCGGTCGCCTCGACGATGGCGCCGGGCCGGAGCCTCAGCACGCGGCGGAGGTGATGGGCCTCGTCGGCGTCGAACCGGACGCGGTCCGCGCCGACGGCCTCAGGGCGGACGAAGACCCGGGGCACGTTCACTCACCAGGCGGGGACGAGGTGCGGCATGCGCCCTCATCCCCCTCGGCGCAGGAGGAGCGCGGCCCATCCGTCGTCCTCGGCGAGCTCGACGAGCCAGCAGCCCTCCGCCGCGAAGACGCCCGCCACCGCCGGTACCTCGTGGGCCAGGAGCCCGCCCGCGATCAGGCTCCCGCCCGGCGCGACCAGCGCCGCAAGCGTGGGCGCGAGCGTGACGTGGGCGGCCGCGAGGAGATTCGCGAGGACGAGCGGCGCCGCGGGGCCGGCCCAGCCGTCAACGCCCGCCACCGACGCGCGCACCCGGTCCGCCACGGCGTTGCGCCGGGCGTTGTCCTCCGTCGCGGCCACCGCGTCGGGGTCCAGGTCGATCGCGTCCACCCGCAGGACGCCGAGGGCGGCAGCGGCGATCGCGAGGATGCCCGACCCGCACCCGACGTCGAGGACGTGGGACACCCCCCCGCCGGCGAGCGCCCGCTCGAGGAGCTCGAGGCAGCTCCTGGTCGACCCGTGGCCGCCGGTGCCGAAGGCGCGCCCGGGCTCGATCAGCACCACCAGCCGGCCCTGCGCGACCGCCGGCGGCGGCACCTCCCACGGCGGGCACACGAGCAGTCCCCGCCCCACCGGGACCGGCCGGAAGTGGACGCGCCAGGCATCGGCCCACGGCTCGTCGGGGAGGGGCGCGACCCGCACGCTCCCCTCCGCGCCCGGCAGCGCGAGCGCCGCGAGATCGCCGAGGTAGTGGCGGAGGTCCTCCGCGAGCGACGCCCCGTCGGTGCCGGGCGGAAAGAAGGCGCGGAGCGCGGCCGCGCCCGGGGTGACCTCCTCGACGACGCCGACGGCGCCCAGCTCCCACAGGCGGTTCGTGACGGCCTCGGCCGTCTCGGCCGCGTCCGTCCCGAGGGTCACGGTCAGATCCCAGTAGGCGGCGGCCGCCGGGTCGGCGGGCTTCGGCAGCACGCCCGTAGCCTACCGCCCGCCGCTGGGCTTGTCCCGTGGAATCGCCCCGCGCGCCGGTGCCTGAAGGCTCGGGGGTAGCGGGACCCATCCTGTAGAATCTCCCGGAGGTTGTCCCATGAGACCACCCGCGTGGCGTGCCCGGATCGATCGCCTGCTAGCCCCGGCCGAGAGCCCGCCGTGGTGGAACCGGCTCGTCAACGGGATGCTGGTGGCGCTCGTCCTCGCGAGCGTCGTGGCGGCGGTGCTCGAGACGCTGGAGGACCTCCCTCCGAGGATCGCCTGGCTCGTCCGCCTGGTCGAGGCGCTTGCCGTGGCGGTCATGGCCGTCGAGTATGCGCTTCGTCTCTGGGCCGCGCCCGAGCGCGAAGCCGTCGGGACGCGGGAGCCCTGGCGCGCCCGGCTCCATTACGCGACGTCGTTCGTCGGGCTCGTCGACCTCTTCGCCGTGCTCCCGGCCCTCGTGGCGGCGGTCGTTCCCATCCCCGCGGATGCGCTCCGGCTGTTCCGGGTGCTGCGGCTCTTCAAGCTGGCCCGATACACGCCGGCGCTCCCCCTCTTCGCGGCGGTGATCCGGAACGAGCGCCGCGCGCTCCTCGCGACGCTCCTGGTCGTGGTGATCCTCCTGGTCCTCGAGGCCTCCATCATGTACGTCCTCGAGCGCGAGGCGCAGCCCCGGGTCTTCGCGAGCATCCCTCACGCCATGTGGTGGGCGATCGTGACGATCGCGACGGTCGGCTACGGCGACATGTTCCCGATCACGCCGGCCGGCAAGGTCTTCGGCGGCATGGTGATGGTGATCGGGATCGCGGTCTTCGCGGTGCCGGCGGGCATCCTCGCCACGGGCTTCGCGAGCGAGATCCGCAAGCGTGACTTCGTCGTCACCTGGCAGACGGTCGCCAACGTCCCGCTGTTTGCCGGCCTGGACGCCGCGCGGATCGCCGAGATCGCCCGGCTCCTCAAGCGCCAGGTCGTCCCCGCCCAGTTCGCCGTCGTGCGGCGCGGCGATCCGGCGGATGCGATGTTCTTCATCATGGCCGGCGAGGTCCAGGTGGACATCACGCCTACCCCGGTCCGGCTCGGCCGCGGCCAGTACTTCGGCGAGATCGCCCTCATTCGCGACACGGTGCGCACGGCGACGGTGACCACGCTCGCCGAGTGCCAGCTCCTCTCCCTCGACGTCGCCGACTTCCGGCGCCTCCTCGAGAACAACCCCAGTCTCAAGGCGACCATCACCCGGACCGCCGAGGAGCGCCTGGGCGCGCTGACCGGGGCGGCCGCGGCGGAATCCGGGGTGGGCGGCCGGCCCGTCTCGGGGCCGCCGGCCTGAGCCCGGCCGGGCCGAGGTCACCCCGACGGCCATCGGAGGAGGGGGAGGGCGCGCCCGATCCACGTGGGCCCGCGTGTGCTGGCGGCGGCTCGGCCTGAGTCTCTCGCTCGGCCTCGCCGCCGTCCTCACCGGTTTCGTCGCGCCCCCGCCGGCCGTCGCCCAGCGCGTCGACCGGGACCGGGAGCTCCGCCCGCTCTACGACCCCCTCCTCGGCATGGACGAGAACGGTCGGATCCCCAAGGTGCCGCTCCCGGAGGACCTGCCGGAGCCCCAACGTTGGCGCTACATCCCCGAGGGCCGGATCATGCCGGGGAACGTGTTCCAGCGCCGGTTCGTCACGAGCTTCGCGTCGCCGCAGATCTTCTTCCAGGAGGACGTGGGCCTCGGCGGTGGCATCGCGCTCACGGACATCGACTTCCGGGAGCAGCGGCGCCGGGAGTTCCTGGGCGCCTTTCTCACCTACACGACCGAGGGCCAGGAGCGGTACCGGCTCGTCTGGCGACGGTGGCTCTATCATCGCGAGCTCCCCGACGGCGGCGTCGCCGTGGAGGAGCGGAGCTACCTCGCCGCCGCCGGCGGGTACCAGCGGACGCTCACGCGGCGGTTCTTCGGGCTCGGGCCCGACACCCGAGAGAGCGCCGAGTCGAGCTTCACGGATGAGGCCACGGACGCGGGCCTCCGCGCGGATCTCGCCCTGCCGGGCCCCGGGGGGGGCTGGATCGCAACCGCCGGCCTGCGCGGCGAGCATCACAATCTCGCGCCGGGCCGGGTCTCCGGAGTTCCCAGCACCAACCAGGCGTACCCCGTGCTCTTCCAGGACGCGGACGGCCTGAGCGCGACCTATCTGACGGCAGGCCTCCGCTACGACACGCGTGACAGCCAGCACCAGCCGTACAGCGGCTGGCGCGTGGGCGTGATCGCTGACGCGGCGCCGTGGCAGAGCGACGGGCGCCTGGGCGCGGTCCTGACGGCCTATGGCAGCGTCGTCTTCCCGATGCCGCCGCTCTTTCACTCGGGCGGCGATGGCCGGGAGGAGAACCCACCCATCGACACGGTCGCGCTCGGGTTCCAGGTGGACACGACGGTCGGCGACCTGCCCTTCTACGACCTGCCGAGCCTGGGCGGATCCTCCACGCTCCGCGGGTACATCGCGAATCGCTTCACGGATGACTCGGCGTGGCACGCGGTGGCCGAGTACCGCTTCTGGGTCATCCCGCGCGGCTTCCGGCTGACCCGCACGATCCGGATCGAGCGGATCGGCCTGGCGCTCTTCGGAGAGCTCGGCACCGTGGCCCCGAGCCTGGGCGACCTGCCAGAGGCCCGCATCCACGCGAGCTACGGTGTCGGGCTCCGGATCTCGCTGGAGCGGCTGGCCATCTTCCGCGCGGACCTCGGCTTCTCGGACGAGGGCACGAACCTCACCGTGGCGTTCGGCCTGAGCTTCTGACGCATCGCTCCGGGCGCCCCTTACCCCCCCGGCCGGCGCCCCTTACCCCCCGGCCTTCTGCTACCCTAGGCCGCACCGACGAATAGCCATGCCGCCGTCTGCCGACCCAGCGATGGAACTCTCGAGCGCCCGCCACGGCGACACCATCGTCCTGAGCCCGCGGAGACGCATCGATCACGCCAGGGCCGAAGCGTTCAAGACGGCGCTCGGGCCGCACCTGGCCCAGGCGGGTCCCGGGCACCCCCTGGTGCTCGACCTCGGCGGGGTGGACTACATCGCCAGCGTCGGGCTCCGCGTCCTCATGCTCGCCTCCCGGCAGGCCCGGGCGCAGGGCGGGACGATCGCGGTCGCCGCGCTCCAGCCGCTCGTGCGGGAGATCTTCGAGATCAGCAAGTTCACCCTGGTGTTCCCGTGCTTCGCGAGCGTGGCCGACGCGCTGGCCAATCCCGCCGCGCGACCGCAGCCGGGCGCCGCGGGCCGGTGAGACCCGAGGCCGGCCCCCGGGGCGCACCGGGACCCAGAGCCTGATCAAATGCTGATCCCATGCTGATCCGCTTCTGGGGCACCCGCGGGTCGTTGCCGGCGCCGCTCGGCACGGCCGGCCTCCGACGGAAGCTGGTCCGAGCCCTTCAGAAGGCGGCGGGACGGCCCCTCGACACCGACGAGGCCCTCGAGCGCTTCGTCGCGGAGGAGCTCGACTTCGCCACCTCCCACACGTTCGGGGGCAACACGGCCTGCGTCCAGATCGACGTGGGCGGCCCCGAGTACGTGCTGTGCGACCTCGGCTCGGGCGCGCGCGAGTTCGGGCTCGCCGCGATGGCCCGGTATCGGCCCGGCGTGGCCCAGGTCTTCCACGTCTTCCTGTCGCATCTGCACTGGGATCACATCCAGGGCTTCCCCTTCTTCGTCCCGGCCTACATCCCGGGCAACCGCATCGTCATCCACGGCTGCCACGAGGGTCTCGAGGCGGGGTTCCGGCGCCAGCACGGAGCGCCGAGCTTCCCGGTGAACTTCTCGCAGCTCCCCTCGACCATCGAGTTCGTCCACCTGGTCCCGGGTGAGACCTACGAGGTCGCGGGCCTTCGGGTCACCGGGAAGCGGCAGTTCCACTCCGGCGACTCCTACGCGTACCGGTTCGAGCGGGACGGCAAGGCCGTCGTCTACTCGACGGACTCCGAGCACAAGCTCGACGACCCCGCGAGCGCGCGCGGGTTCGCCGATTTCTTCCGGGACGCCGACCTCGTGATCTTCGATGCCATGTACTCCCTGGCCGACGCCTTCTCCATCAAGGAGGACTGGGGCCACTCGAGCAACATCGTGGGCGTCGAGCTGTGCCAGATGGCGGGCGTCCGGCACCTGTGCCTGTTCCATCACGAGCCGGCATACGACGACGAGAAGCTGACGGCCATCTGGCGGGAGACCGAGCGCCTCGAGGAGCTGACCCGGGGCGAGCGTCCTCTCCGCATCACGGCCGCGTACGACGGCCTCGAGCTCCGCGTCTGACGGCCGGAGGCTCGCGTGGCGGCTGACGCCGCGCCCGGCGGGGCGAAACGCGGGCCCGCAGAGACGGCCGACGGGCCGGCGGGCACCTGGTCGCGCATCGTGCGGCTGGGGAGCGCGGGCCGATCGGTCGGCGCGCTGGCCCTTGTCGCCCTCACCGCGCTCCTGCTCGTCTGGGGACCCGACGCCCGGCTGCGCGGGCTCTGGTTCGACTTCTGCCAGCGGCTCGCGCCGCGCGTCCGGGTCTCGGGACCCGCCGTCATCGTGGCCGTCGACGAGCCGAGCCTCGCCCGGTACGGCCAGTGGCCCTGGCCCCGCCAGCTCCTGGCCCAGCTCGTCGATCGCGTCCGCGCGGCGAGACCGGCCGCCGTGGGGCTCAATCTCCTGTTCCCGGAAGCGGACGGCTTCTCCGGGGCGAGCCTCGCCAGCCGCCTCCCGCGGGCGAGCTCGAGGCGGCGCGCCGCATCCAGCTCGGCCTCCTGCCCCGGCCGGAGAGCGCGTTCCCGGGCGAGGGCCGCTTCCGAATCGCGGCCGTGATGGAGCCGGCGCGCGTCGTGGGCGGTGACCTCTTCGACTT
>JBGQGN010000042.1:0-13289 GCA_041497395.1 Methylomirabilia bacterium | reverse complement strand
GGGGCCCGATCGGCGGGCGGCCGCTCAGCGGCGAGCGCCCCTCCAGCACTCCAGCAGCTCGGCGAGGTCCCGGACGACCATGTCCGCCTGCCCTGGCTCGTGGCGCTCCCCCACCGGATCGACCCACACGGTGGCCATCCCGGCTGCCCGGCCCCCGGCAACGTCGGTCGTCAAGCTGTCGCCCACCATCATCGCCTCCGGCGGCCGGCAGCCAAGGCGCTCGAGGGCCATCTCGAAGATGAGGGCCTGGGGCTTGCCCACCACGACGGGACGGGCGCCGCCCGCCACCGCGACGGCCTCCGTCAACGCGCCACAGCCCGGGTCGAACTCGCCCGGCGCCACCGGCAGGCGAGGGTCGAGGTTGACCGTGAAGAGCGTCGCGCCCGCGGCCACGGCGCGCGAAGCGGCCCGCAGGCGGCCGAAGTCGAATAGCGGATCGTTGCCGACCGCCACGACCCCGGCCCGGCGCCAGTCGTCGAAACCCACCACCGTATGCCCGGCGGCCTCGAGGACCTCCCGCATCTCCCGGGTGCCGAGCGGCAGCACGGCCGAGGGTCCGGCCCGGCGCCGGATCGCCTCCCCCAGGAGGTCGAGGGCCGCGAGCACGTCCGTCGCCGTCGCCGCGATGCCCAGCCGCGAGAGGCGCTCCGCGATCTGACCCGCGCGCTCCCGGGAGCTGTTGGTGACGAAGACCACCCCTCGTCCGTCGGCGCGGAGCGCCTCCACCAGCTCCCGGGCCCCGGGCAGCAAGGTCGAGCCGGCCCAGATGCAGCCGTCGAGATCGAACGCGAAACCGCGGAGGGCGTCGAGCCGGGGGGTCAAGCCTGACTTCCCAGCTTCAGCGCGGCGGAAGGAAGCAGAGCCCCTGGCTCTGGACGCCGAGCGCCGTGTTGAACTTCGCGCGGAAGTGCTCGACGGCGATCGTGGCGGCCAGCTCCACGATCTGCGGGACGGTGAAGTGCCGGCGCAGGGGCTCGAACTCGACGTCCGTCACGGCCGTGGGCGTCCGCGTCGTCGCCTCGGCGAATCCGAGCGCCGCCCGCTCCGGCTCGCTGAAGAGCGGGCTCTCCCGGAACCGGTCCACGGCCGAGAGCTTCTCGAAGGTCGCGCCGTGGCTCATCCCCCGGGATGAGTTGATGTCCATTCAGAATGGGCACCCGACGAGCTGGGCGACCCGCAGGCAGACGAGATCGCGAAGCTCCGCCGGAAGCTGTCCCGACTTCTCCAGGGCGACCGACAGCTCCGCCGCCGCGCGCACCAGGGGAGGGCAGTGCGCCATCACGAGCGTGGGGGCCAGCGGGGCGCCCCACTGCTCCGTCTGCCGCCCCAGGACCTCTCGGATCTCGGGCGGCGCCGCCGCGGGATCGATCGGCGGAATGCGACCGGTAATCTCGTCCTTCACCGGACTACCCGGCCCACGCCAGGGCCGACCGCGGGGGCGCCACGCACGGTCCGGGTCGCGTGGTGAGATCGGACGGCCGCCGGCCGGCGGGGCCCCGTGGCGGCCGGGGGCTCACGGGCGGACGTCCTGGCGGAATCGCGCGACGATGTCCTGGCTCCCCTGCACCACCAGCGCGGTATCCGAGCCGAGCGTCAGGAACTGGTAGCCCTTCCCGTAGAGCTCTCGCGCCTGCTCCCAGCCCCGCGTGATGTTGCCGAGGGCGAGGCCAGCCGCGCGCGTCGACGCCTCCACTCGAGCGAAGGCCGCCTGCACGTCGGGGTGGCCGGGATTCCCCATGTGCCCGAGCGCGGTCGACAGGTCCCCGGGCCCGATGAAGATCACGTCCACCCCGGGCACCCGCACGATCTGGTCGATCTCCTCGACCGCCGTCCGCGTTTCCACCTGGAGAACGACGAGGATCTCCTCGTTTGCGCGCTTCCAGTACTCCGCCGCGTGCCGCCCGTAGCCACCGGCGCGATGGCTGCCGGCGATCCCCCGAATGCCGTCGGGCGGGTACTTGGTGGCGCGCACGGCCGCCTCGGCGTCGGCGCGGCCGCCGATCCAGGGCACCATGACGCCGTAGGCGCCCATGTCGAGCACCCGCTTGATGATGGCCGGGTCGTTCCACTGGACGCGGACCACCGGGATCGCCTCGCTCCCCTCAATCGCCTGCAGCTGGGCGAGCAGCGTCTGGAGGTCGCCGTGCCCGTGTTCCATGTCGACGAGAAGCCAGTCGAAGCCGGCCCGGCTCATGATCTCGGCGCTGATCGCGCTGCACAAGTGGAGCCACGCGCCGGAGGTCGGACGCCCCTCGCGGAGCGCGCGCTTGACGTGATTGGTCTTCACCCAGCTCACTCGGTCCTCCACGCGAGCGCCGTGAAGACGCTCGCCAAACTTGACTTTTCGCGGTGCGCTGTGGGATATATCCCCGACACGGACGGGATCTCTGGGCTCGCCTGACGGCGGGCCATCCACGAGGGGGCGACCACGGCACCGGTCACTATACGGCAGGGCGCGAGGGCCTGACAACCGCCGGCCGTATGCTCCTCGAAATCCTCGGCTGCCACGGTGGCAGTGTGCCGAAGCGGCGCCTGCCAAGCTTCCTCATCAACGGCCGCGTCCTCCTCGAGGCGGGCTCGGTGACGAGTGCTCTGCCCCTCGGCGCCCAGGCCGGCATCGAGCACGTCCTCATCTCCCACGCTCACCTCGACCACACGGTGGGGCTGGCGTTCCTGGTCGACAACATCCAGTCGACGCAGACCGCCGCGGGCCGGAACGCCGCCGTGACGGCGGCGTCCATCGCGCCGGTGGTCGACGACCTCCGCAGCTACTGCTTCAACAACCGGCTCTGGCCCGACTTCACGAAGCTGCCGACACCCGAGGACCCCGCGCTCAGGCTCCAGACGCTGAGGGAGCGCGAGCCGGTCGAGTTCGGATCCCTGACCGTCGTCCCGGTGCCCGTCCACCACGCCGTCCCGGCGACCGGCTTCATCATCCACGACGGCACCGCGGGCCTGGTCTTCTCGGGGGACACCGGCCCGACCGACGAGATCTGGAAAGTGGCGCGGGAGTGCAAGGGCATCCACGCGATCATCGTCGAGACCGCCTTCCCGAATCGCCTGGAGGACCTCGCCACGATCTCTGGCCACTTCACGCCGGCGCTGCTTCAACGCGAGATGGACAAGATGCCGGACGCGCCACTGTGGGTCTACCACATCAAGCCGGCCCATTTCGAGGAGACGTCGGAAGAGCTCGAGCGGCTGGGCGACCGGATTCACGTCCTCGAGCAGGACCAGACCCACTCCTTCTGAGGCCGGCCCCGCGCGGGACCGCGGGATCCGGGACGGCGCGCGGCGAGTCTACCGGGCCCGGCGCGCCAGCTCGGTCTCGATCGCCGGCAGCGCCTCCAGGAGCACGGTGCCGACGACGCGGAGGCTCTCCGCGGAAAGCTTGTCCAGCGTGTCCTCGGGAGTGTGCCAGTAGGCATTCCGCCCCGGCGACCCCCCGTAGTCCAGGTCGATCAGGAGCGCCGCCGCGACGCCGGCGTCCAGGAACGGCGCGTGATCGTCCTCCACCGTCTGAGGCCGGTCGGGGAAGTGTCGCTCCAGGCCGAGCCTCCGCGCCGCCGCCCAGAGGATCCCGCTGAGCCACGGCGTGGACTGCGTGTCGCGCGGGATGACGAGATCGCGGTCGCCGATCATGTCGGCGACGATCAGGGTACGGAGCCGGGACAGGTCGCCCGACGCACGGAGGGCGGCGACCAGGGCGCGGCTTCCGTAGAGACTGTCGGTCGCCGACCACTCGACCTGGGCCTCCTCGCCATCGAAGAAGACGAGCCACCGCGTCGACGCCGGCGGCTCCGCACGGAAACGCGGGGCCAGCACGCGCCCGAGCTCGATCAGGAGGGCGGTCGAGGACCCGCCGTCGTTCGCTCCCACGAAGCGGAACTTCTCGAAGACCTTGGTGTCGTAGTGGCCGGCGATCGCCACGATCTCCTTCCCCCGGCCCGGCCACTCTGCGATGACGTTGGTCATCGGCACCGGGCCCCGCGGGGTCTGGGCCGTGAACGGGTGCTCGCGCACTCGCCACCCGGCGCCCCGGAGCTCCCCGGTCACGTACGCGCGCGCCCGTGCCAGGGCGGCGGAGCCCGGTGTGCGGGGCCCGATGGCGACGAGCCGCTCCACGTCATGGAGGGCTCTGGCGCCGTCGAAGGCCGGGAGGCTCGCGGCGCTTGCCCCTCGGCCCGCGAGGCCGGGCAGCGCCGCGAGGAGCGCCGCCCCCAGCAGACTCCGACGCGCGAGCCCGCCCGGGGCCGCCGCGCTCACCGGGCGGCCCTCGCTCCGCCCCGGATTGAGCGGATGACCTTCGGCCTAGGGCTCACGGGCGAACGCCCACCGCCCCGTAGTAGTTGAGGCTCATGAAGAAGTCACCGCGAGCGGCGGCCGCCTCCGCGCTCCGGAGCCAGCGACGCCCGTCTACGGCCGCGACCAGACGCCATCGCGTCGCGAGCTCCACGCGCCGCTCCAGCATGGACCGGACGTAGTCGTCGTAGACCTGATCCACCACGACGAAGGCCTGGCTCCGCACCCGCGCGAGCCCGGCGAGACGCAGGCGGCGGGCGAGCGTCCGGCCGCTCCACGGCTCGGCGTAGAAGCGCTCCGCGTGTCCGTCCACGATCCGGCGCGTCAGCGCCCGATCGGGTACGTCCAGCACGAAGGTCCCGAAGTCCTGGTCGAGGACCGCCACCCGGCCGCCGGGCCGGGTGACGCGCGTCATCTCGCCAAGAAGCCGGTCACCGGCGGGCACGTGGAGGAGGACCGTGACCGCGAGCGTGACGTCGAACAACGGCGGTGGGAACGGCAGCCCGAGACCGTCGCCGTGACGGAACGTTGGCCGAGCGCCGGGACCAGCGCCCCTGGGCCGCCGCCGGGCGACAGCCAGGAGCACGCGACTCGGATCGATGCCCACGACAACGCCCCCGGTGCCCACGCGCGCGGCGACGTCGCGCGTCACGACGCCCGTTCCGCAGCCGACGTCCAGCACACGCATCCCGGCCCCGACGCCTGCCAGCGACAGGAACGCCCGGCGAAGGCCGGTCTGGTTCGGCTGACTACCGCGGGCTTCGAGGATCCGCGCGAACCGCCCCGGGTCCGCCTCCCGGTCAATCGCGCGATAGGGATCGACGGCGGCGGGCGCGGCCGAGCTCACCGGGCCAGGCCGGCGGTCACGAGCGCGTGGCGTACTTGTCGGCGCAGGCCGCGCTGCAGAAGTACCGGAGCGCCGGCCCGCTCCCCCGGCTGATCGCCTTGCGACGCGGGATGTACGTTTCACAGACCGGATCCTTGACGAGCTCGTCGAGGCCCCCCCGCCGCGTCGGTCCCGAGCGAGTGGCGCCGCGGAGCCCCCCGAGAAAGGAGTAGACGCTCGCCCGAATGATCAGGAAGAGCAGAAAGGCGAGAACCGCGAGGGCGAGGAAACGGACCACCGACGCCTCGGGCTCGCGGCGGACGGACCGCTAGCCGCTCTCCGGCTGGATGCGTACCGTGCGCAGGAAGTCGCGGTCGAGCTTCGTCAGCTCGTAGCGCAGGTCGCGCGCCTCCTCGAGGTCGTCCTCGGCTGCCTCCCCGACGTCGGAGCCGCGGTCCGCGTCGATGGCCTCGGACGCCTCCTCCACGGTCTCCTCGGCGCTATTCGAGCGGGCGGTCGCATCCGCCAGGAGGATGAGCCGCGGCTCGAATCCGTTGCGGACGAGCTCGTCGAGCGCCTCGCGCACGGCGGGGGAACCGTCGAGCGAGGCCTCGACGGCCTCGATCAGCTTCGCCACCAGGTCGCGCACAACGTCCCGCTCGTCCATCACGACTCTGCGCTCAGAATAGCCGTCGCTCGCGCCGGTGTCAAACTTGCGGACGTCGACGGATCGCGTCCGCCAGGCGCTCGAAGCGCCGGCGCAGCGGCTCGAGCGCCTCGTCGTGCGTGATCACGTAGAGTGCGCCGGCCCGGATGGCCGCGAGCGTCCGCGCCGCGACGTCGTCGGGATCCAGCGTGCGCCCGATCAGCGTCATCTCGCTCCCCTCCGGAGCGCTCGGAGCGTTCCGCAGGGCGGCGGGCCGGTTGCGTCCCGACTGCCGGATACGCGTCGCCACACCCATCGGGCACACCACCGTGACGCCGATGCCGTGGGAGCGGAGATCCTTCGCGAGGGTCTCGGAGAGCCCGACGACGGCGTATTTCGTGGTGTTGTACACCCCGAGCCCCTTCGATGCGATCAGCCCCGCCATGGAGGCCGTGTTCACGACGTGCCCGCCCTCCCCGCCCGCGATCATGCGCGGCACGAACGCCAGGAGACCGTGGACGACGCCCCAGAGGTTGACCCCCACGACCCATTGCCAGTCCTCCCACGTCGCCGCTTCGAGCCCGCCGTGCACGACGACGCCCGCGTTGTTGCACAGGACGTGGGTCGCGCCGTACCGGTCGAACACGCGGTCCGCCAGGGCGTCCACCTGACGCCGGTCGGCGACGTCCGTGCGGATCGCCAGCCCCTCCGCGCCGGCGGCCGCCACCTGTCGCACGGTCTCCGCGGCGTCGGCCTCGTCGATGTCGGCAACGACCACCCGAGCGCCTTCCCGAGCCAGGGCCAGCGCCAGCGCACGGCCGATGCCGCTTCCCCCGCCCGTGACGACCGCGACCTTCCCTTCGAGGGTCGTCATGGGTCGCGGGGCTGCTCGGTCCGCCCCTCGCGCATCGCGCGGAGCTGCGGGGCCAGAATCTGCTCGTAGCACTGGGGACAGATCCCGTGGCTGAACTGGGCGTCCGTATGGGCGCTCACGTACTCCTCCACCCGCTGCCAGTAGTTCTTGTCATCCCGGATTTTCTTGCAGTACGAGCAGATCGGCAGGAGGCCGTGCAGCTGCTTGACGCGGGTAATGGCCACCTCGAGCTCGCGCACGCGCTCGGCCAGCTTGCGCCTGAGCTCCACCACGCGCATCGCCACGATCAGCCGCGCACGGAGCACATCGTGGTCGAAGGGCTTCCCCATGAAGTCGTCGGCGCCCGCCTCCAGACCCTCGACGACGTTCGCCCGCTCGGCATTGGCCGTGAGCAGGATCAAGTATGGGGGTGTCGGGCTCCCCTGTGCATGAAGGCGACGGCAGATCTCGACGCCGTGGACGCCCGGCATCATCCAGTCAAGGATGGCGACGGACGGGGCTTCGGGCCGCCGGAGGGCCGCCCAGGCCTCGTCGCCGTCCACCGTGACCACGACCTCGTGGCCCCAGCGCCGGAGCGTGGCCTCCAGGAGGCGACGCGAGGCCGCCTCGTCCTCGGCGATGAGAACGGCGGGAAGCACCGCGGGCCTTGCCGCCGGGGAATCGGGCGTCGTCACGGTTCGTTCCTCCCACACTCAGCCGCCCCTCGCGGCCCCAGGCGTCCGAAGTCGGCCTCCGCCTCCCTTGCCATGCCCTGCGAGAGCCCGGCGAGCAACCGCCGCCGAGTCGGAAGACTCTCCCTCAAACCTACACCTCCGGCGCCACGGGCCGGCCGATCTCGAGCGACCGGTACGCCGCCAGCACCAGCGCCAGGTCGGCGCGGGCGGACTCCGGGGGGAGAGCGGGCGGTCGCCCTTCCCGCACCGCCGCGACGAACTCGCCTAGCTGGGCCACCAGACCCCGCCGGTCGCGCACGAACGCGCGCACCCGCGTGCCGGAACGGCCGCGGAGCCAGAGGGCCCGACCTCGGTGCTGCACCCCCAGAGATCCCTCGGTGCCCGTCAGCCAAGCCCACTGCGAACGGGGCAGCCCCGGCGCGGCAACGGAGTTGGTCAGCGTCGCGACGGCGCCGCCCCGGAACCGGACGAGCAGAAAGACGGTGTCCTCGCCCTCGACCGCGGGAAACGTGTTCGGGGGCGCCAGGGCGACGACCTCGTCCACCGGTCCGGCCCAGTCGCGCAGGAGGTGCAGGTAGTGGATGCCGCCGTCGATCAGGAGCCCGCCCCCCATCTCGGCCCGTCGGCTCCGCCACCCCATGGGTCGCCGGTAGCCGCGCGCGGTCACGACGATCTGACGGATCTCTCCGATCGCTCCCTCCCGCAGGTAGGCGCGCGCCGCCACGAAGCCCGGCACGAAGTGCGCGTTCTCGGCCACCATCAGCACGACGCCGGCCGAGCGTACGGCCGAGAGGATCGCATCGGCCTCGGCCAGAGTCCGCGCGATCGGCTTCTCGAGGAGGATGCTCTTGCCGTGCTCGGCTGCCAGGCGGGCGTGCGCCTCGTGCAGATGATGAGGCGTGCAGACGACGAGCGCGGCGACGCGAGGATCGGCGGCCGCAGCCTCATAGGAGCCGAAGGCCGCGAATCCGCCGAAGCGCCGGCGGTACACCTCCGCGCGCGCCGGATCGCGGCTCGCGAACGCGATCCGTACCGAGCCGCCAAGCTGCCGGGCGGCACGAGCGTGAAAGGTCGCGAACCGGCCGCATCCGACGATGCCAAGCCCGAGCGGGCCCGAGCCCGGCGACGCGCGGAGCGGCCGGACCGAAGGGCCACCGCTCGCGTGTGGCACCACCATGTCGCGCATCCTACGCACCCTTCCGGGACCGCGCAACGTCGGCTACAATCGAGCACATGCGAAGGGTTGCGGTCGTCGGCCTCGGAGTGACGAAGTTCGGCAAGCACGAGCGGACGTGCGCGGAGCTGTTCGCGGAGGCCGGGCTCGACGCCCTGATTGACGCGGGGATCCGACCGCGTCAGGTTCAGGGCGTGTACGTCGGCAACGTCGTCGGCGAAGCCGGTGAGCGGCAGCTCCACCTGGGCCCCCAGGTCACCTCGGCGCTGGGCATTCCCGAGGTGGCGGCCACCCGGTTCGAGACGGCGTGCGCATCGAGCCACGCGGCCTTCCGCCATGCGCTCTTCGAGATCGCCGCGGGCGCGGCGGACGTCCTTCTGGTGGGTGGCACCGAGCGTGTCCTGACCATGTCCACCGAGCGCTCGACCGAGGTGTTCGCCTACGCCTCGGACGCGGTCTTCGAGCAGCCGGCAGGGCTGACCTTCCCGGGAGTCTTCGCGCTGATCGCCCGCGCCCACATGGCGAAGCATGGCACGACCGAGGAGCAGATGGCGCACGTGGCCGTGAAGAACCATCGTCACGGAACGCTCAATCCGAAGGCCCAGTTTCAGAAGGAGATCACGCTCGAGCAGGTGCTCCGCAGCGCCAGGGTGGCCGACCCGCTCAAGCTCTACGACTGCTGCCCGTTCTCGGACGGCGCGGCCGCGGTCGTCCTCGCGTCCGAGGAGGTCGCGCGAACGACCCGGAAGCCCGTGTGGGTGCTGGGCTCGGCCCAGGCGGGCGACTCCATGTGTCTGCACGACAAGCGGGACCTCTCGCGGGCGGTAGCCACGGAGCGCGCCGCCCTGGCGGCCTACCGGCAGGCGGGGCTCGGGCCCCAGGACGTGGACGTCGTCGAGCTCCACGACTGCTTCACGATCGCCGAGATCGTCGCCACCGAAGGTCTCGGCCTCTGCGAGCCGGGCACGGGAGGGATCGCGGCGGAGAAGGGGGACACGAGCCTGGGGGGCCGGATCCCGGTCAACGTGTCCGGCGGGCTCAAGGCCAAGGGCCACCCGATCGGCGCGACGGGCGCGGCGCAAGTGGCTGAGATCGCCACCCAGCTTCGCGGCGAGGCCGGACGGCGCCAGGTAGAGGACGCCGCGGTCGGACTCGCTCACACGCTGGGGGGGAACACCGCGACCGTGCTCGTGAGCGTGTTCGGCCGGGAGCCCCGGTGAGCGCGTCAGCCGCGACGGCCGACGCGGCCCGCGGCATGACCACAGGCGAGTTCTTCGACGGTGTGCGGGAGGGACGCCTCGTCGTCCAGCGCTGTGAGGCCTGCGGAGCGCTCGCCGTGCCCCCGAAGGCCGTCTGCCCGAGCTGCGAGAGCGTCCGCTGGGGCCGGGCCACACTTGGCGGCGACGGCGAGGTCACTTCCTACACGGTGATCCGCGTCCCGCCCCCCCAGTTCGCCGCCGAGGCGCCCTACGTGGTGGCCGTCGCCCACATGACCGAGGGCGTGTCGCTCCTGGGCCGCCTGACCGGCACGCCGATCGACGCTGTGCAGGTGGGCATGCCCGTCCGGTTCGTCGGATCGGCCGCGAACGCGGACCCGCCTGTCATCGCGTTTCGTTCCCGCTAGCCTCGTCCTTCCTCCGGTGCGCGCCGCCGTCCGCGGGCGGCGAACGGGGAACCCGTGCCTCTCGCGGCAGGTTGCATAATGGAGAGGAGCGTTGCCGAGGCGGCCTGACCGCGACGCGCCGCTCCAGGAGGCCAAGCGTGCAGACACCCCGCATCGTCGCGATCGGCACCGCGGTGCCGGCCCGACGCTTCACCCAGGAGGAGCTCGCCGACCTCTTCGGGTACCGCGATGGGCTTCGGCGGAGCTTCTTCCTCAATAGCGGCATCGACAACCGTCACGTCTACATGCCGCTCGCCGACCCGAGACGCGAGACGATCGACGAAATGTCGGCCCGCTTCGCCGAAGGCAGCGTGCGCCTGGGCGTCGAGGCCGCCGAGGCCTGTCTCGCTCGGGCCGGGCTCGGCGTCGCCGATGTGGATTTCCTCGTGACCACGACATGCACCGGGAGGCTCGTCCCGAGCCTCGACGCGCACCTGATCGGAGCGCTCGGTCTCCGGAGCGACGTGCAGCGCGTCCACGTGGGGGACACCGGCTGCGCCAGTGCGATGGTCGTGCTCCAGCAGGCATGGAACTACCTCCGCGCCTTCCCGGAGCGCCGGGTGCTCGCCGTGTCGGTGGAGCTCTGCTCGACCACCTACTACCTCGACGACGAGGCCGAGACCGCGGTGGCGAATGCGATCTTCGCGGATGGCGCCGCCGCCGTGCTACTCACCGCGACAGGCGACGGGCCCGAGATCCTCGGCCACCGGACGCTGATCCGTCCGGAGTACCTGGATCGCATGGGGTTCACCTTCCCGGGCGGTCTCTACCGTATCCGCCTATCGCCCGAGGTGCGGCGGATCGCGCCCGCGATGATGGAGGAGCTGGTCGGAGCCCTCCTGAAGGATCACGGGGTCACGAAGGAGGACGTTCGGTTCTGGGTGCTCCACTCCGCCGGCCGGCGGGTGATCGAGAACGCCCAGATCCTGCTCGGCCTGTCCGACGACGACGTCCAGTACTCGCGTGACGTCCTCCGCCGCTTCGGCAACCTTTCCTCGGCAACTGTGCTCTTCGTCCTGGACGCGGTTCTGCGGAGCGGCCGGCCGCGCCCGGGGGACGTCGGCCTCATGATGGCCCTTGGACCCGGTTTCGCCGCCGAAGGCGCGCTGCTCCGATTCTAGGTCTCGTGCTGGCACCGCCGCCCCGCGAAGTCTCGCGCAGCGAGCTGATGGACCGGCTCGACGCGTCCCCGGCCGAGCTGACCCGGAGCCTCGCCGACATCGCCCGATTGAACCGGATCGGCGCCACGCAGACCATGCAGCGCCACGTCGCGCCGTTCCTGGCGCGGCAACGGGCAGGCGAGACGCTCCGCATCCTCGACGTGGGAACCGGAGCGGCGGACATCCCGCTGGCGCTCGTGCGGTGGGCGCGGCGCCGAGGCCACCGGGTGCGGATCGTGGCTCTCGAGGTCCATCCCACGATCCTGCGATACGCCGCCCGGGCCCTGGCGGGCACCCCCGAGGTGCACCTCGTCGCGGGCAACGCGCTCGAGGCGCCCATCCGGCCGGGCTCGGTCGACGTGGCGCTCTGCTCGCTGGTCCTCCACCACCTGACCGAGGAAGCCGTCGTCGGCCTGCTCGGCCGGCTCGCCGAGCTGGCGCGACTGGGCTTCGTCGTGAGCGACTTCCGGCGAGGGCGGCTCGCGTGGGCCGCCGTCTGGCTCGCCACGCGCGCGGTGTCCCGAAACCGGATGACCCGGCACGACGGGCCTCTCTCGGTGCGGCGAGCGTACACGCCGGAGGAGCTCGCGGGCCTGGCAAGGCGCGCCGGGCTCCCCGACATCCGCTGGCACCGTGCCTCCGCGTTCCGCCAGGTCGGCGTCTGGACCCGCTCGGCCCCCGGGACCGCTCATGCGGGCTGACGCGGTCGTCGTCGGCGCGGGACCGGCGGGCGCCGCGACGGCGATCCTTCTCGCCGAGCAGGGACTCTCCGTCGTCCTCCTCGACCGCGCGCGCTTCCCCCGTGACAAGATCTGCGGCGAGTACCTCTCGCCGGAGGGGAGCCGGATCCTGGACCGCCTCGGTGTCCTCCCCGGGGTGGAGGCGCGTGGGGCGAGGCCGCTCCGGGGGATGCGTATCCTCGCGCCCGACGGCACCCTCCTCGTCGGTGACTACCCCGCCGATGGTCCCTGGCACGGTCATCGGCCCCACGCCCTCGCCGTGCGGCGACGGGTGCTCGACGTGGCGCTCGTCGAGCGCGCCCGGGAGGCCGGCGCCGCGGTCCGCGAAGGAATGCGCGTGGTCGATCTCCTCCGCGATGGCAGACGGGTGACCGGCGTCGTCGCCAAGCCCACCGAGCCAGGGGCGCGGGCCGGAGCGGCGGAGCGCTTCCCCGCGCGGCTGGTCATCGCCGCCGACGGCCGCACGTCGGTGGTCGTCCAGCGGCTCGGTCTCCGGAGCCCGCACCGCTGGCTCCGTCGGCTCGCGCTCGCCGCCGATGTGGAGGGGGCGTGTGGCGACCCCGAGCGAGGCGAGATCGTCCTTGCCCCGCCCGCCTACTCGATCCTGAATCCGGTCGCCGCCGGTGTGGGGAATCTGAGCCTCGTGATCCCGGTGGAAGAAGCGCGGCGACACAAGGCGGACCTCGCAGGCTACTTCGACGGCGTGACGCGTGCATTGCCCGGACTCCGCGAGCGACTCCGCGACGCCCGGCGCGTCGGACCGGTTCGCGCCTTGGGGCCTCTCGCCTACCATGTGGTCCCGCCGCGCGAGGACGGGGTCGTCCTGGTCGGGGACGCCGCCGGATTCCTCGATCCCTTCACGGGCGAGGGCATCTACGCCGCCCTTCGCTCCGCCGAGATCGCGGCGGAGGTCGGGACCCGGGCGGTGAAGACCGGCGACGTCTCCGCAGCGGCGCTGCGGCCCGCCCACGTCCGGCGCGCGGTGGAGTTCGCGGCGAAGACCTGGGTTACCCTCATCCTCCAGCGCGTCATCGCTCGCCGCACCCTCTCGGTCGCCGTAGCGCGGCTCCTGGCTGGCCGGCCCGCCCATCTGGCGCGGCTCATGGGCGTCCTCGGTGACTTCGTGCCGCCGCGCGCGCTCCTCGAGCCGAGGTTCCTCGCCGGTCTCCTTCCGCACCCGCGGTCGCGCCTGGTGCGGTCACCGGAGATCCGCTAAGCTTCGGGCCGTCG
>JBGQGN010000041.1:0-13608 GCA_041497395.1 Methylomirabilia bacterium | reverse complement strand
GATCTCCGCATGGTGGTCAGACATCAGCGCCTCGAACGTCCGATCGCCCATCACTCGTAAAGACCCCGCAGCCAGGCCGCTGTGAAAGAGCGCCGGAGCCGGCTCTCGCTCGCCACCAAATGAATCGATCATTTTATCTGTCTACTCAAGATGTTAACTATTGTCGCCTCTGAATCGATCTGACCAGGACCGAGATACCAACCGAGACCCGCGCTGGGCGGGTCGCCCCTCGACGAGGGCTACCCAGCCGGCCGCGCCTCACGCTGGGCGTGGCCGGAGAAGGTCGCCTCCGACGGGTCGGCCCGGACCACGTCCACCATCGTCGAGTGGAACGCCGGCCCCCCGCCCATGTCGGCGAGGCCATCCGAGGTGAGGACGTTGACGCCGCGTCCCCCCGGCATGAACTTGTGCCACCAGATCCCCTCGATGACTACCTGGCCGGGCAGGGTGTCGTCGGACAGGACCGCGGTGAAGAGGGCCCGGCCCCGGTCGTTGAAGACCGCGATGAGGTCTCCCCCGGCGATCCCCCGGGCGGCCGCGTCGTCGGGATGGACGAGCACCGTCGGCCCACCCTGCCGCGCCCGGAGCAGGGCCGACTGGCTGAACGACGAGTTGAGGAAGAAACGGTTCGGCGGGACGTGGCAGCGGAGGGGGTAGCGCGGTCCGATGGCCGGGTTGTCCCGGCTCTCCCGGAGCGGGGCGTACGTGGGCAGCGGCGGCAGCCCTTGCTTGCCCAGGGTCTCCGAGTAGAACTCCACGCGCCCCGAAGGCGTCGGCGCCCCGTCCGCGAAGGGCCGGAAGGGCCGCGGCACGGCGATCCGCGCCGAGTGCTCGACGCGGAGGCGTTCGTGGGTGATCCCGTCGGCGACCGGACCCGCGGCCCGGAGATGGGCGTCGATGAGCCCCGGGAGCGGCGTCTCGTAGTGGCGGTCGGGCATCCCCATGGCCCGGGCCAGCTGCCCGAAGACCTCCCAGTTCGTCCGGGCTTCCTCCCGGGGGGCGATCACCGGCTCGGCCAGCTGGAGGTAGAGGTGGCCGAACGATCGGTAGACGTCCTGGTGCTCCATGCTCGTGGTCGCCGGAAGAAGGAGGTCCGCGTAGTCTGCCGTGTCCGTCTGGACCTGCTCGTGCACGACGGTGAAGAGGTCCTCGCGAGCGAGTCCCTCCAGCACGAGACTCGAGTTCGGACAGACCGCCGCCGGGTTCGAGTTGTACACGTAGAGGGCCATGACGGGCGGGCGGAGATCCGGGTCCGTCAGGGCGCGCCCGAGCTGGACCATGTTGATCGTGCGCGGCGCGGGCGAGGGCAGGAGGTCCCGCCGCTCGAGGACCGTGTCGCCGGGGCCGAATGTGCCGGAGCTCCCGAGGAGCGCCCCGCCGTGCGGGTGGGCGTAGGCGCCCGTGAGCGCCGGCAGGCACGCGATGGTCCGGCACGTCATGCCGCCGTTCTCGTGCCGCGACAGCCCGATGCCCACGCGGAGGTAGCTGGCCCGCGTTCCGCCGTATCGCCGCGCGAGGTCGACGATCGCGTCCGCGGGGAGTCCGGTGATCGCCGCCACGCGCTCGGGCGGATAGGCGCGGACATGCTCGCGGAGCGCTTCGAAGCCGAGCGTCGCGCGCGCGATGTAGCCGTGGTCGAGAAGGTCCTCCCGGATCAGGACGTGCATCAGGCCGAGCGCCAGCGCCCCGTCCGTCCCGGAGCGGATCATGAGGTGCTCGTCCGCCTGCCGGGCCGTCCGGGTGCGGTAGGGGTCGATGCAGACGATGCGCGCCCCGCGGGCCCGCGCCTCCTTGACCAGCGTCATCAGGTTGATGTGGGTGTAGGCGGCATTGATCCCCCAGAGAATCACCAGCTCCGCGCCCACCATCTGCTCGGCGTCGTTCCCGGCGACGACACCGAGAGTGGCTCGCCACCCGGCGTAGGCCGTCGACACGCAGATGGTCCGGTCGAGCTGGCTCGCGCCGAGGGCGTGGAAGAAGGGGTGGCCGGCATAGTACTGGACGCGCCCCAGCGTGCCGGCGTAGGAAAAGGGCAGGATCGCCTCGGGCCCCCACTGGGCGATGACGCGGGTGAACCGGTGGGCGATCTCCTCGATCGCCTCGTCCCAGGAGATGGGCTCGAAGTCGGCGGCCCCCTTCGGCCCGACGCGCCGCATGGGGCGAAGCACCCGCAGCGGGGAGTACACGCGCTCCGCGTAATCGTGCACCTTGCCGCAGATCACGCCCCGGGTGAACGGATGCGCCCGGTCCCCGGCGACGTCGACGATCCGGCCGTCCTCGGTCGTGACCTCGAGCGCGCAGGCGGACGGGCAGTCGTGGGGGCAGACGGAGGCGTGCGAGCTGCGCGTCATCGCTCCTCCTCGGGTCCGCACTGAGTCACGAGCTTTGGAGCCTGAGCTTCCCGATCGCGGCAATTCGCTGGAACACGGCGTCCCGTGACAAGAGCAGCGCGTCCCGGTCGAGAGCACACTGGGCCACATGGGCATCGGGCGTCGACACCGCCAGCCCTCGCCCGCGCAGCTGTCGACGAAGATCCCCGACCCGCACCCAGTGATCCAACGGGGTCTCGTGCAAGGGAAGCTCCCGCATCAGATCCGTGATGGAGTCACGGTCGCGAGACTGTCTCGCCCCGCTCACCAGCTCCGCCACGACCAGAGGCGACAGGATGACGCTCCCCTGCGCCAGAGCGTCCTCCAACGAGGGCACGGGGCGCCCCGCGAAGAAATCGATCCAGGCCGAGGTGTCAACGACGACGCCGCTCACGCGACTCATCCAGGTCGATGTCGAGGGTGATCTTGCCCCGGAGGGCCATGGCCCTGTCGTGCGCACGGCTCTGGCGGACGAGCCGGAGGCCCGCGACGAGCGTGTCGGTAATGCCCTTGCCACTGACCTCCATCGCGTCCTTCAGGAGGTCCTCGGGAAGGTTGGCAGTCACTCGGCGAGCCTTGCTCATGCCGTCATACTAACGTTCGTGATGATGGACGTCAATACAGACGTCAGTATCGTCACGGAGATCTCGCCCGGCCCTTGCCCGGGACCCGCGAGCCCAGCGCGGCGCGGAATCGGGACGGCGGCTCTCCCCGCTCCGGGCGGAACGCGTTCTCCGGCGAGCTGAACAGCCTGCGCTCTCGTTGCCGGGGCTCGGGCTGGAGGCTCACGGCGCCTCGTTCGGCGCCAAGCGCGTCGCGTACTCGTACCCCCGCCGGAGCCAGCGGAACGCGCGCGAGAGCACCTCCGGGTCCTCGACGTCACACTCGATCCAGCCGCGGCCCGAGAACCGGCGGTGCGGCCGCACCCCCGGCGTCGCCAGCGCGCGCGCCTGATCCGAGCGCGACAGCCGCACCCAGAGGTCGTGGTCACGGGGCCGGATGGGGTAGCAGGCAAACAGCTGCTCGTCGACGAAGTAGCCGAACCGCCCGAACATCGGCGTGATCCGGACGCCCAGCCAGCCGCTCACGACCCGGTTCAGCTCCGCCGACACTCCCTCTCCCCCCTGGCGCATCACCCGCCGGTCCCGGCGCGCGCGGCCTGTCCCGCGCGGCCCAGGCGGGGGGCCGGGCCGGCGCTTGCGCATGGTCAGATCCGTCGCGGCGGGACGCGCCGGTAGAAGAGCAGCTCGCGTGTCCCCTGCGGCAGGTTGTCGATGTGGCCGCTCGGCGCGAAGCCGAGAGCCCCGTGCAGGCGGATCGCGGGGCCGTTCGTCTCGTCCACGGACGAGAAGACGCGAGGGGTCGGGGAAACCGCATCGACCGACCGCATCAGCTCGCGCGCGATGCCCCGCCGCCGGTACTTCTCCTGGACGACCACCACCGAGACGAACGTGCACTGGAACCAGTCCGTCCGGTAGGCACAGAGCCCGACGACTTCGCCGTCCGCCTCCGCGACGATGAGGTGGTGCTGCTCCAGGTGCGCCTTGATGAGCGGCCCGGCGCGGTCGGGGCCGACCACGAGCGCCGCCAGCTCGGCGCACGGGCGTGCGTCACCCTGGCGCGGCGGGCGGATCTCGATCAGCGCCACCCTTCCCCCACACTGGCCCCCACACTGGCCCCCCCACTGGCCTCCCCACCGGCGCGCACGGGTTCAGCCGGCGCGGCCGCGCCGGGCGCCGCGAGGAAGGCCTGGAGCGCCGCCACCACGCGATCGACGTCCGCCCACGGAGCGCCGCCGGGGGGACCAGCGATCGCCCGCACGTGGGACCCGAGCGGCGCCCACACCGCCGGATCGGTCGGCCCGAAGAGCACCACGGTCGGGCAGCCCACGGCGGCCGCGAGGTGAGTTGGGCCCGAATCGTTGCCCACGACGGCCCGCGCGAGCGAGAGGAGAGCCGCGATCTCGGGGAGCGGCCAGTCGCGGACCAGGCCGTCCTCTTCCAGCGCCTCGGCCTCGAGAAGCGCCTGCACGACCGGGCCGTCGGCCGGCCCAGCCAGGGCGACCAGCGGAAGGCCGGCGGCGCGGAGCCGGCATGCCAGGGCCGCGAAGCCCGGCCACACCTTGGCGGCGCTCCCGGCGCCCGGCTGGAGGACCACGGCCTCCGCGGGTCCCATCCCCCGGGCAGCGAGCCACGCTTCGGCCACGGCCCGGTCGGCCTCGGTCACACGAAGGCGCACGGAGGGAAGGCCGCCTGGAAGAGGTCCCAGCGGAGCCAGGGTCTCGAGGAGATGGCGGCTCACGTGGCGGCCGGTCCCCGGCGGCGGTGCGGCCCGCGCGACCACCGTCGGACGGCCGAGCCGGGCGAGGTTCGCTCGAAAGGCCGAGTCCCCCGCCCCGAGCCAGCACGCGAGAGCGTCGAAGCTCGCGACGACGTCGTGCGCCGCCGGGTCGGGCGGCTCGACGAAGAGCCGATGGAGGGCCAGGGCCTCGAGGTCGCACGCGTCGTCGACCAGGCCCGAGCCGCTGAAGAGAGGCACGAGCCGGGAGGTGACGGCGAGCGTCGTACGGAAGCCGAGCGCACGCAGATGCCCGAGCGCGGGCCCGGCCAGGAGCACGTCACCCAGCGCGCCTGGATGGACGACCAGGCAGCGCGGGATCACGCCGCCGCTCGGCTCCGGGGGACGGGTCCCCGTGTACGCGCTCGCCAGCGGGGAGCGAAGTAGCGGGCCACGAGGCGGAGGCCCACCTCACCGGCCCACCAGCCCAAGAGCGCGCCGCCGAGCACGTCCGAGAGGAAGTGGGCGTTCAGCACGATGCGCGAGGCGCCCACGCCCGACGCCGCGGCGAGGATCCACCCGCGGCGCCCAGCCGGCGCCCACCCGGCGAGCGCGACGGCAGCCGCGAACGCGGTGGCGGCATGCCCCGACGGGAATCCATCGTAGGCGCGCTCCCCGAAGCAGGGCCAGTGAAAGAACCCGTGGCGGGTCGCGTCGGGCAGCGTCGCCCTGCCGACACCCCAGCCGTCGACAAGCCGAGGCCGCGCACGACACGCGACATGCTTCACCACCTGGATCGAGAGTCCCGCGAGCAGCACGCCGGCCACACCGCCCACCGCCGCCTGCCACATCTCGGCGTCGGCGGTCCTGTGCGCCAGGACCGCCAGGCCAAGGAAGCCAACGGTGGCCACCTCCGTCGTGCCCAGGAGCGTGAAGCCGTTCGCGAGGAGACGCACCTCGTGCGAGACGAAGTGGCGGAACACGAAGTCGTGAAGCGCCTCGTCGGCCGGGGTCGCGGCTGCCAGGACGGCGACCGCGAGAACGACCGCCTGGATCGCGCGGGCTCGGTGACGCCTCTGGATCACGGGCGTTAGTATCCGCCCCGTTGACGGCGCCGTGCAAGCTGCGCGGCGCCCATCGGCCGCCTCAGAACGGCGCGGGACGGCCGCCGAGGATCTCGGCGAACGCACGGGGCCGCGGGTCGGTCTCGATCTCCTCGAGCACCTGGGGCAGCGCCAGCGACCAGTTCGCGCGGCGGTCGCCCCTCGTCCCCGGGAGGTTCGGCCGCTCGGCGACGCCGAGGACATCCTCCAGCGTCGCCGCAGCCAGGACCGAGGGCGCCTCGGCGAGGCGCCGGTGGATCGAGAGCGCCACGGCATCGGGCGACGCGTCGGCCGGGAGCCGGGTCAGCTCGCGAAGGCGCGCCCGGAGCGCCTCCGTCCCCGCCACGTTCGGCGGGATCCCGACGGCCTCCTGCTCCCGGAGGTCGCTGCCGGTCCAGAGGCCCCGCACCGTCGGGAGGTCGTGCGTGGTGACCGCCGCGAGCGACAGCCCGGGGTAACCGGCGGGCGGGCCGGGCTCGAACCAGAGCACGCGGGTCGAGAGGATCCGCTCGGCGAAGAGGCGCTCGCGTACGCCGGGCGCAACGGTGCCGAGGTCCTCGCCGATCACGAGGGCGCCCGCTCGCTCGCTCTCGAGCGCGAGGATGGCCAGGAGGTCGTCGGTGGGGTAACGGACGTACGCGCCATTCCGGGCCGTCGCGCCCCCGGGGACCCAGAACAATCGGAAGAGCCCCATGACGTGGTCGACGCGCATCCCGCCGGCGTGACGGAGCCCGGCCCGCACCGTCTCGACGAACGGCCCGTACCCCGCGGCGCGGAGCCGGTGCGGCACGAATGGCGGCAGTCCCCAGTCCTGCCCCTCGAGCGCGAAGTCGTCCGGCGGCGCCCCCACCGTGACACCCTGGGCCAGCACGTCCTGCCACGCCCAGGCGTCGGCACCCTCGCCATCGAAGCCGATGGCCAGGTCGGTCACCAGGCGAAGCGCCCGCCCGGCGCGAGCCAGCTGCTCGTCGAGTCGCCACTGGAGCCAGGCGTGAAATCCGACGCGCTCACGCTGCTCGGCGGCGAAGCGCGCGACCGCGGGGGACGCGGGATGCCGGTGCTCGGCTGGCCAGCGGCGCCACCCCGACCCGTGACGCTCGGCGAGCGCGCAGAAGACCGCGAACTCCTCGAGGCCTCGACCCTCCCGGGCGCGATAGCGAGCGAGCCCATCCGCGCGAGCGGCACCGCGCGCCCACAGCCCGCCGAGGGCCGCCATCTTGAGCCGGAACACGGCGTCGCGATCGATCCGGCGTTCGGCGTTGAGGGTACGCCCCTCTACCGCCAGCCGCTCCACGTCCAGTCCGGCCTCCGCCGCACCAGGCACCTCCTCGACCCGGAGGTAGAGCGGGTTCCGGTAGCGGCGGCTCGAGGGAAAGTACGGGCTCGGCTCCTGCGGCACGAGCGGGAGCGCCGCGTGGAGCGGGTTCAGAACGACCGCGCCCGCCCCGAGCGCCATCGCCGACCAGTCGGCCAGCTGCCGGAGATCGGCGAGGTCGCCGATCCCCCAGCTCTCCCGTGACCGGAGCGCGTAGAGCTGGATCGCCCACCCCCAGGTCCGCAGTCCTTCAGGGAGGTGGCAGCGCGCGGGCGCCACGATGAGGCGCACGGCCGGCCGGCCGTCGAGCGGCCGCAGCCCGTGGTAGCCCAAGGGCAGATCCGGCGGCAGCCCCCGATCTACCCGAAGGAGCGTCCCGTCCTCGAGGGTGAGCTCGACGGCCCCCTCGACCGCCGGCAACAGCTGGCCGTGGCGGTGAACGAGCGGACCGGCATCCGGCGGAGCCGCCCCGCCGGTCGCGCCCATCGCCACGCGGATTCGAGCCCGCGCCTCGGTCCCCGTCGGGCGCCAGGCCCCGCCGGTGTCGATGTAGCCATCCTCGATGCCCCAGGCGTCGGCGCTCAGGGCGCGGCGGCTCCGTCGCCCGCGGGCAGCGTGAAGCTCACCGTCGTGCCGTGGCCGAGCGCGCTCTCCACGTGAAGCTCGCCCCCGTGAGCCTGGACCAGATGCTTCACGATCGCGAGCCCGAGCCCCGTCCCGCCGACCTCCCGCGACCGGGTCTTGTCCACGCGGTAGAAGCGCTCCGTAATCCTCGGCAGCTCGGTCGACGGGATCCCGATACCCGTGTCGCGGACCCGGACCGCGACGCGCCCCTCCGGCCCCGCCCCGGCCTCGATGCGGACCTGGCCGCCCTCGGGCGTGAACTTGACCGCGTTGTCCACGAGGTTCACCAGGATCTGGACGAGACGGTCCCGGTCCGCGCGGACCGCCAGGCCCGGCGGCACGGCACGCTCCAGCGTCTGGTGGCGCTGGGCGGTCTGGCGCTCGAACATGGCCGCGACCCCGGCGACGACGTCGCCCAGGTCGAGCCGCATCGGCACCAGCGTGACGCGGCCGCTCTCGATGTTGGACAGCTCGAGCAGGTCGTCGATGAGGCGGTCGAGCCGCTCGGCATGCGTCCCGGCGACCTCGAGGAAGCGCCGCGCGTGAGCCCGGTCGTCGAGCGCGCCGTCGAGGAGCGTCTCGAGGTAGCCCTTGATGCACGTGAGCGGCGTCCTGAGCTCGTGGGAGACGTTGGCCACGAACTCGCTCCGGACCCGCTCGAGCCGGCGGAGCTCGGTCACGTCGTGGAGGACGAGGAGCACCCCCGCCGACTCCGGCCCGAGGCCAAGGGGCGCGCCGCGCGCCGCGACCACGCGATTGACGGGCGGGCCCAGCTCGAGCTCGTGCCGCGCCGGCGCCGCCGACGCCCGCACCTCCTCCACCAGATCGAGGAGCCCCTTCTGCCGGATGACCTCGACGAAGGGCCGGCCCTCGGCAACCCCGTTCTCGACCCCGAACATCGCCCGGGCCGCGGGATTGAGGAGGAGGAGCCGCCCCCGGTCGTCCAGCGCCACGACCCCCTCGGTCATCCCGTCGAGGATCGTGCGGACCTTGGCCTGTTCGTCGCCGAGACGCTCGATCTTCTCGCGCAGCGCCAGGGCCGTCCGGTTGAGCGCGACCCCGAGTGCGGCGATCTCGTCCGTTCCCGCGACGGGCACCGACTGCGCGAGGTCGCCCTCGGCCATGCGGCGGGCGGCGCTCTCCATCCCCCGGAGGGGCCGCGTCACCCGCCGGCTCACGAAGAGCCCGATCACCACGGCCACGCAGAAGGCGAGCATGGCGCCGCCGGCAACGGTGCGGCGGACGAGCGCCCGGGCCTCGTCGACGTCGTGCGTCGGGAGCGCGAGCCGGAGAACCGCGCGCCGCCGGCCCTCGCGCTCGAGCGGCACCGCGACGTACAGGAGGTCGCGCCCGACGGTCGCGCTCCGGCGGACGTCGCTGCCGACCTCACCGCGCAAAGCCCGGCTCACCTCCGGACGGCTGGCGTGATTCTCGATCTCGCGGACGGACTCGCGGTCGGATTCGGCCAGGACGGTGCCGTCGGCGCCGATGACGGTCACCCGCGCCCCGAGGGCCCGCGCGTAGCGCTGGGCGCGTCCCTGGAGGTCGGGCGCACCGGGCAAGCCGTCGAGCAGGGGCACGAATGCGTCGTGGAGGAGACCCGCCTGGGTGACGAGCGTTCCCTGGAGCCGCGCGACGGCTTGCGCCTCGAGGGTGCGGCTCACGTAGATCCCCATCACGAGGACGCCGAGTCCGGCGACGACTCCGAGGAGGATGGTCAGCCGCGCGGCGAGACCGAAGCGGCGCCGCGCCGCCCCGTGCGGCGTCACGTTCCGCCGTCGAACCGGTAGCCGACGGCCTTGACCGTCACGATGCGGCGCGCCTCGGCCCCGAGCTTCGCGCGGAGACGGCGAACGTGGACGTCCACGGTCCGCGACTCGATCTCCGCAGCGTTCGCGTAGCCCCACACCGTTTCCAGGAGCTGCTCGCGGCTGAGCACACGGCCGTCCGCCCGCATGAGTGCCGCGAGAAGCCCGAACTCCTTGGCGGTCAGCTCCACAGGGCGACCACCGACCGTCACGGCGTGCCGCGCCTCGTCGACGTGGAGCTCGCCCGTCGTGCGCCCCGCCGCGGGCGGCTCCGGCCCCTCGACGCGCCGGAGGACCGCGCGGATCCGGGCGAGGAGCTCCCGGGGGCTGAACGGCTTGACGACGTAGTCGTCCGCGCCGAGCTCGAGGCCCACCACCCGGTCCACCTCCTCGCCGCGGGCGGTGAGCATGATGATGGGAAGGCGCCGGGTGGCGGCATCTCCGCGAAGCTGGCGGCAGACCTCCAGGCCGTCGAGCCCGGGCAACATGAGGTCGAGGAGGGCCACGTCGGGGAGCTCCGCGCGCGCGAGCCGGAGGGCGGCTCCGCCATCGGCCGCGTGGAGGAACCGCATGCCCGCCTTCTCGACGTGGTAGCGGACGAGGTCGGCGATGTCACGCTCGTCCTCCACCAGGAGCACCGTCACGGCCACGCGCGCCCTCCTTGCGGCTGAATTGTAGCCCGGGAGGGCCAGACGAGGCCGGGCGATCGATGGTGCCGGGGGGAACGGTCGGGGATCAGACGACCGCCGCGCGTGCCTCCGCCATCTGGCAGAAGTAGCGGTGGACGGCCAGGTCCTGCGTGAGCTCGGGGTGGAAGGTCGCGACCAGGACCGTCCCCTCGCGCGCGAGGACGGGGTCGCCCGCGTGACGGGCGAGCACCTCGACTCCGGGGCCGACGCGACGGATGCGTGGCGCTCGGATGAAGACCATGCGGAGCGGGTCACGGCCCTCACCGAGCGCCGCCGGCGTCTCCGCCTCGAATGACTCCCGCTGCCGGCCGTAGCTGTTGCGCTCCACGGTCACGTCGATCAATCCGAGAGAGGGCTGACTTGGGCCCTCGACCTCCCGGGCGAGGACGATCAGACCGGCGCAGGTGCCGAAGAGCGGGCGGCCGCTCGCGTGGAAGGCTCGCAGGGCGGCTCCGAAGTCCCAGACGTTCATCAGGTGAAGGAGCGTGGTGCTCTCGCCGCCCGGAAGGATCAGACCCTCCACGCCGTCGAGCGCCCCGGGCTTTCGCACCTCCACCGGCTCCACGCCCGCGCGGCGCAGGGCCGCCGCATGAAGCGCGAAGTCGCCCTGAAGCGCGAGGACGCCGAGCCGCACCGCTTCACCATCCCCGAGTCTGGAGGAGCTCCCCGGCGGCGAGCTTGGAGGTTTCGAGCCCCACCATCGCGTCGCCCAGCTCCTCGCTCACCTTCGCGAGCACGTCGGCGTCGCGATAGTGGGTCGTCGCCTGCACGATGGCGCGCGCCCGGCGCTCCGGGTCGCTCGACTTGAAGACGCCCGAGCCCACGAAGACCGCCTCGGCCCCAAGCTGCATCATCAGGGCCGCGTCGGCCGGAGTGGCGATGCCGCCCGCGGAGAAGTTCGGCACGGGCAAGCGCCGATTCGCCGCGACCCACCGCACGAGGTCGTAGGGCGCCCCGAGGTTCTTCGCCTCGGCCATGAGCTCCTCGGCACCGAGCGAGGCCAGGCGCCGGACGCCCGTGGTGAGCGCGCGCATGTGCCGGACGGCCTCGACGATGTTGCCCGAGCCGGCCTCCCCCTTCGTCCGGATCATCGCGGCGCCCTCGCCGATCCGCCGGAGCGCCTCGCCGAGGTCCCGGGCGCCGCAGACGAAGGGCACCCGGAAGGCGAGCTTGTCGATGTGGAAGTGCTCGTCGGCCGGGGTGAGAACCTCCGACTCGTCGATGAAGTCGACGGCGAGGGCTTCCAGAATCTGCGCCTCGACGAAGTGCCCGATCCGGGCCTTGGCCATCACCGGGATGCTGACAGTCTGCTGGATCTCCCGGATCTTGCTGACGGCGGCCATGCGCGCAACGCCGCCGTCGCGCCGGATGTCCGAGGGGACGCGCTCGAGCGCCATCACCGCCGCCGCGCCGGCCTGCTCGGCAATCCGCGCCTGCTCGGCGTTGGTCACGTCCATGATCACCCCGCCCTTGAGCATCTCGGCGAGGCCGATGTGCTTCGGATCCGCGATCCGGAGACCGTTCACGTCACTCATCGGGTGTCCCTCCTTTTCATTCGTCAGGGCCGAGGCCCCCCCCAAACCCCCAAGGTCCAAGATCACACCACCAGCGCCTCGAGCCGGTCGGGGGCCGGCCGGGGACTGCCGCCCCGCCGCCAGTCCGCGATCGCCTCGGCAAGCCGCCGGACACCGTCGTCGATCCGCCGCGCGGGCACCGAGGAGAACGACAGCCGTGCCGTGCCCTCGCCGCCCCCGTCCACGAAGAACCGCGCCCCGGGCGTGAAGCCCACCCCGCGGCGGAGAGCCCGCGAGAGGAGCCCTGCCGCGTCGCAGCCCGCCGGCAGCGTGAGGAGGAGCGAGAAGCCGCCCCGGGGCTCCGTCCAGCTCACCCCCTCCGGCATGTGCCGGCCGAGCGCTTCGAGCAAGGCCGTCCGGCGGCGGTCGTACTCCCGGGCGATCCGGGCGATGTGCCGGTCCAGCAGGCGTCGCTCGCAGAATCGGTGGACGGCGGCCTGGATGAGCGGGCTCGTCCCCAGATCGGCGAGCTGCTTGGCCGCCCGCAGCCGCTCGACGACGGGCGGCGGCGCCACGAGCCATCCGAGCCGGAGGCCCGGGAACAGCACCTTCGAGAAGGTGCCGATGTAGAGGACGAGGCCGTCCCGGTCGAGCGCCCGGAGTGGAAGCGGCCGGCGGTCGCCGTAGTAGAGGCTGCCGTCGAAGCCGTCCTCGACGACCGGCACGTGGTGCCGCGCCGCCGCGTCCAGCACCCGTCGCGCCGCCTCGGGCGACATCGTCACCCCCGTCGGGTTGTGCGCGGTCGGCTGACAGTAGAAGAGCTTCGGCCGGTGGCGCGCCAGCACCTGCTCGAGCGCTTCGGCCGACGGCCCCTCACGGTCCCAGGGCACGGGCACGAGCTGGGCCCCCGCGGCCCGGAACACCGCGATCGCGCGGGGGTAGGTCGGCTGCTCCATCGCCACGACGTCGCCCGGATCGATGAACGTGCGGGCGATCAGATCGAAGCCCTGCTGGGAGCCGTTGACGACGAGGATGTCGTCGGCGCGCGCCTCGATGCCGAACCGCAGGAGGTAGGTGGCGAGGTACGCTCGGAGCGGCAGATAGCCGTCACCCCCCGGCGGGTACTGGAGGAGCGCCGCGCCCTCCGTCCGGACCACCTGGTTCAGCACTCGCCGGAACGCGTCGGTCGGGAAGAGCCCGCTGTCCGGCGTGCCCTCGGCGAACGAGATCACGGGCCGCCCCCCCGCGGGAAGAGCGACCCGTCGCTCCGCGCCGGAGCCGGCGATGTGGGCGCTCCGCGAGAACAGGCGCGACCAGTCGAGGGGAACGCGCGCGGAAGACGGCGGGGCGGGGCGCGCGCCACCTGCCAGCGACGCCGCCACGAACGTCCCCTGCCCCACGTGCGCCCGCACCCGCCCCGCGGCCACCAGCTCCTCGTAGGCGAGCGCGACGGTCGTGCGGTTGACGCCAAGCGCCTGGGCCAGCTCCCGCGTCGCCGGCAGCTTCACCCCCGGGGCGAGCCACCCCTCACGGATCAGCCGCTCGATCTGCTCCTGGATCTGCCGGGCCAGCGGCACCGGGCTCCCGCGGTCGAGCTGGAGGCTGAGCGCCATACCAGCCATTTTCGTGACATTCGAGACATGGTCAACGGCCAATTGGCGAAGTGTGAACCCCGCCAAGATTATTTACTTGACGAAGGGTGATTGGCGGCCTATCCTGTACTCGTGAATCAGCCAATCTCAGAGGCTAGGCGGGACGGGGCGGTTTTGGCGGGGATTCGCCCCCAGCCAATCCCGCACGCTTCTTCTCGGCCAGGTCTTTGCGGATCGACTCCAACAGGTCTTTGGTGCGCCAGTCGGTCAGTGGCGGCGCTTCGGACGGCGTGGGCTTGGGTGTCGGCTTCTTCTTC
>JBGQGN010000040.1:0-13712 GCA_041497395.1 Methylomirabilia bacterium | reverse complement strand
GGGCTGTCCCTGGCGAGCATCTCGATCGGGCAGGAGGTGTCGGTGACGGGCGTGCAGATGCTCGCCGCGTTCGGCGCCCTCGCCAACGGCGGCCGGCTGATGCAGCCTCACATCGTCCGCGCCGTGCTCGATCGGAGCGGCCGGGAAGTGCGGCGGACGGAGCCCCAGGCCGTGCGCCAGGTGATCTCGCCCGAGACGGCCGCGACCCTCAGCGACATCCTGACGTCCGTGGTGGCCGAGGGAACGGGGCACAAGGCGGTCGTCCAGGGCTACGCCGTCGCCGGCAAGACGGGGACGGCCCAGAAGGCGGACCCGGTCACGCACGTCTACTCCCGTAAGCCCGGCGTGCTCTCGTTCATCGGGTTCGTTCCCTCGAGCGCCCCCCGGCTGGTGATCCTGGCCTTGCTCGACGAGCCCAAGACCGTGGTCTGGGGCTCCGAGGCGGCGGCCCCGATCTTTGCGGCGGTGGCGGGGCCGGTCCTTCGGCATCTCGACGTGGCGCCGACCGAGGCCGTGCCCGCGGTCCAGATCGTGCGGGCGGCCGGTCGGGACGCCGAGCGGGAGCCGCCGGCGGAGCCGGCCGCCGGAATGTCGCCGGACGGGGAGGCGCTGATGCCGGATCTCACCGGGAAGAGCCTGCGCCAGGCGCTGGCTCTCCTGGGTGCGCTCGACGTCGACGTGGCGGTGGCGGGGCGGGGGCTCGTCGTGCGCCAGACGCCGGCGCCCGGGACGCCGCTCGGCCCCGGGGCGTCCTGCCGCCTGGAGCTGGCGCCGCCGGTGGCCATCCGGATGGAGTCGTGATGAGCGCGGCCGCCGTACCGCGTGAGGTTCTCCTGGGGACGCTTCTCGAGGCGATGCCCGAGCGGCAGATCCTGGGTTCCTTGCCCGCGACCGTGCGCGGCCTCACGGACGACTCCCGCCAGGTCATTGCCGGGGGCTGCTTCGTCGCGGTCCGCGGGCTTCGCGCCGACGGGCACCGCTTCATTCCCCAGGCGGTCGAGCGGGGCGCCCGGGCCGTCGTGGCCGAGCCTCCTGACCCATTGCCCGGCGAGGCCGTGGGGCGGATCCTGGTCCCGGATACCCGCCGGGCGCTTCCCTGGCTGGCGGATGCCTACTACGGGCATCCCTCCCGGGCCCTCGCCGTCGTGGGCATCACGGGGACGAACGGGAAGACCACGACGTCCTATCTCTGCGAGGCCCTTCTCCGGGCTCGGGGTCTCGCCACGGGCGTCATCGGGACGATCCAGTACGTCGTGCGCGGGCAGGCCCGCGACGCCGGCCAGACCACGCCCGAGGCGATCGAGCTCCAGGGGCTGCTCGCCGAGATGGTGGTGGCGGGGGTCGGCGGGGTCGCCATGGAGGTGTCCTCGCACGCCCTGGCGCTCCACCGCGTGGACGGCGTCGGGTTCGACGTGGCCGTGTTCACGAACCTCACCCAGGACCATCTCGACTTCCACGGGACGATGCAGGGGTATGCCGCCGCGAAGCGCCGCCTCTTCTTCGAGCTCCTGTCGGCGGGAGGGAAGCCCGGGGCGACCGCGGTGCTCAACGCCGATGATCCGGTGGGGGCGGAGTGGGCGGCCGCGCTTCCCGGCCGGGTCCTCACGTTCGGACTGGGGTCCGGCCACGCGATCCGCCCGCTCCAGCACGAGTCGGGCCTCGAGGGCATCCGGCTCCTCGCGACGAGCCCGGCGGGCCCGGTCCGGATCGTCTCGCCGCTCATCGGCGAGCACAACGTGATGAACCTTCTCGGAGCGGTGGGGGTCGGCGTCGCCCTGGGTCTCGACTCTCCGGCCATCGCCTCGGCGCTCGCCTCCGTGACCCGGGTGCCGGGTCGGTTCGAGCAGGTGGAGGCGGGTCAGGACTTCCTGGTGGTGGTCGACTACGCCCACACCCCCGACGCGCTCCAGCGAGTCCTGGAGACGGCCCGACGTCTCACGCCACGGCGGCTTGGCGTCGTCTTCGGAGCGGGCGGCGACCGGGACCGCGGCAAGCGTCCGGTGATGGGAAGGATCGCGGCGGCGCTCGCCGATCGCGTCTGGCTGACCTCGGACAACCCCCGCTCGGAGGATCCCAGCGCGATCATCGAGGAGATCGCGGCCGGCGTGGTCCCGCCCCCGCCGGGCGGTCATGTGCGAGATCCGGACCGCCGGGAAGCGATCCGCCGGGCGCTCGACTGGGCCCGGCCCGGCGACACGGTGGTGATCGCGGGGAAGGGTCACGAGACGTACCAGATCATCGCCGGCCAGGTCCTGCCGTTCGACGATCGGGTGGTGGCCCGGGAATTCCTGGCCGGCCGCGCGGGCCAAGCAGGTGGAGGGGCGTCGTGCCGCGCCTGACGCTCGCCGAGCTGGTCCGCGGCACCCAGGGCGCGCTCATCGGGGGACGCCTGGACACGCTCGTCACCGGCGTGTCGATCGACACCCGCACCTGCCGCCCCGGCGACGCGTTCTTCGCGATCCGCGGGGCGACTCAGGATGGCCACGCCTTCGTCGCCCACGCCCGGATGCGGGGCGCCGCCTGCGCGGTGACGACGCGCATCCCTCCCGGGCTCGGCGCCGAGGCGGACTTCCCGGTCGTCCTGGTCGACGACACGACGGCGGCGCTCCAGCGGCTGGGCGCCGCCCATCGCCGACGCTTCGCCATCCCGGTCGTCGGGATCACGGGCTCCAACGGGAAGACCACGACGAAGGAGCTGGTCGCGACGGTGCTGTCCGCGCGCCGGCGCGTGCTCAAGCCCGTGGGGAGCTACAACAACCAGTGGGGCGTGCCGCTGACGCTCCTCGCGCTCGAGCCGGAGCACGAGGCGGCGGTGCTCGAGATCGGCATGAACGCCTTCGGGGAGATCGCCGCGCTCGCCCAGCTCTGCCAGCCGACCATCGGGGTGGTGACGTCGATCGCGCCAGCCCACCTGGAGGGCGTGGGGTCGATCGAGGGGGTCCAGAAGGCGAAGGGGGAGCTCGTCGAGGCGATTCCTCCCGACGGGGTCGTCGTGCTGAACGCGGACGACCCCCTGGTGCTCGCGCTCGCGGCCCGCGCTCGCGGCCCGGTGATGACGTACGGCCAGGCCGACCGGGCCGATGTCCGCCTCGGCGACGTCGCCCTGGTCGAGGGAGGTCTCGGGTTCCGGCTGGCGGCCGGCCCCGCGACGGCCGATGTCCGGCTCCCGCTGGCCGGCCGGCACAACGCGTGGCATGCGGCGGCCGCAGCGGCGGTCGGGCTGGCGCTGGGCGTGCCGCTCGACGAGGCCGCGGCGGCCCTCGCCCTGGCGGTGCCCGTCAAAGGGCGGCTCGTCTGGCGCGAGGCCGGCGGGATCCGGATCCTCGACGACACCTACAACGCGAACCCGGTCTCCGTTCGCGCCGCGCTCGACGCGTTCCGGGAGGCACCGGGCGGGGGCCGTCGCTGGGTGATCCTCGGCGACATGCTGGAGCTCGGGACGCACACCGAGGCGGCCCACCGCGAGGTCGGGGCGTGGGTGGCCGGGCTGCCCGTCGCCGGGCTGGCGGCCGTGGGCTCCGCGATGCGCCTGACGGCGGAGGTCGCGCGGGCGGGCGGCTGCCCCGACGTCGCCACCTTCGCCAGCCCCGAGGGCGCGGCGGCGCACGTGATCGCCCGCATCGCTCGCGGGGACCGCGTGCTGGTCAAGGGATCGCGAGGCATGCGGATGGAGCGGGCGGTCGACGCGCTCCTGGCGGGGCTCGGCGCTCGCGCGGAGGTGTCGCGGTGCTGACCGCCCTCGCGGCCTTCGCCAAGTATCACATCGTGTTCAACGTCTTCCGGTACATCACGTTCCGGACGGCGATGGCCCTCGCGACGGCGCTCGTCCTGTCCCTCTGCCTCGGGCCGTGGATGATCCGGAAGCTCCGCGAGCGCCAGATCGGGGAGACCATCCGCACCGACGGGCCGGAGCGCCACCGGGCCAAGGCCGGGACGCCCACGATGGGCGGACTCCTGATCCTGGGGTCGCTCGTCGTTTCCGTGCTGCTCTGGGGCAACCTCCAGAACCGCTACGTATGGGTCCTGCTCCTCGTGACGGTTGCCCTGGGGGCGGTCGGCTTCTACGACGACTGGCTCAAGCTCAGGACGCGGCGCCCGCTCAAGATCCGCGAGAAGTTCCTGGCCCAGCTCGCGGTTGGCCTGGCGGTCGGCCTGTACCTCTACCGATTCCCTTCCGACGGCGTCACGACCCAGCTGTCGGTGCCCTTCGTCAAGGAGTGGATCCCGGACCTCGGGGCCTGGTACATCCTCTTCGCCGCTCTGATCATCGTCGGCGCGTCCAACGCCGTGAACCTCACCGATGGGCTCGATGGGCTCGCCATGGGCCCCGTCATCGTCGCGGCGGTGGCCTTCGGGATCATCGCCTACGTCACCGGCAACGCGCGACTGTCCGAGTACCTGTTCATCCTGAAGGTCCGGGGTGCGGGCGAGCTGACGGTGTTCTGCGGCGCCATGATGGGGGCCGGCGTCGGGTTCCTCTGGTTCAACAGCTACCCCGCCGAGGTGTTCATGGGCGACGTGGGGTCGCTGGCCCTGGGAGGGGCCATCGGCACGCTCGCCATCCTGTCGAAGCAGGAGCTGCTCCTGCCGTTCATCGGCGGCCTCTTCGTCGTGGAGGCGGTGTCGGTGATCCTCCAGGTGGCCTCGTTCCGCCTGACGGGTCGACGCATCTTCCGGATGGCGCCGCTCCACCACCACTTCGAGCTGGCCGGATGGCCCGAGGCCAAGGTCGTGATCCGCTTCTGGATCCTGGCGCTGCTGATGGCGCTCCTGGCGCTCACGACGCTCAAGCTCAGATGACGACCATGGCACTCGAGCACACCGGTCCGGCGATTCTCCAGGCTGCGAGGGGACGGCCCTGGCGGGAGGCTCTCGCCGGCCGGTCCGTCACCGTGGTTGGCCTGGCGCGCAGCGGGATCGCGGCGTGCCGGCTCCTGCTGGCACTCGGGGCACGCGTGACCGGGACCGACGCGCGCGGGGCGGACGCCCTCCCCGCCGAGGCGCGGGCGCTGGGGACGGATGGCGTGCGGCTCGTCGTCGGCGGCCATCCAGAGGCGGCCTTCGAGGGGGCCGAGCTGGTGGTGGTGAGCCCCGGGGTGCCCGCCGACCACCCGGCGCTCGCCGGCTGCCGGGCGCGTGGCGTGCCGGTCCTGGGGGAGGTCGAGCTCGCGTACCGGACGATGACCGCCGAGTTCGTGGCGATCACGGGCACCAACGGGAAGACCACGACGACGGCGCTGACCGGCGCGCTCCTCGAGGAATCCGGCCGGCCCGTCCTCGTCGGCGGGAACATCGGTCGCCCGCTCGCGGCCGAGGCGCTCCACTTCCCGGCCGACGGGTGGGTCGTCGCGGAGGTCTCGAGCTTCCAGCTGGAGACGACGGACGCCTTCCGGCCGCGCGTGGCGGCGGTCCTGAACGTCACGCCGGACCATCTGGATCGGCACGGAAGCCTGGCCGCCTACGCCGAGGCGAAGGCGCGGATCTTCCGCGCCCAGGGTCCCGAGGACTGGGCCGTGCTGAACGCCGACGATCCCGGCGCCGCGTCTCTCGCGCCGCGCGTGCGGGCGCGCCTGCTCTGGCTCAGCCGCCGGCAGCCAGTCGCGCAGGGGGCGTGGGTTCGCGAGGGCTGGGTGACGCTCCGTCTCGGCGCCCGGGACCGACCGGTCTGCCCCGTCGACGACATCTTCCTCCGCGGCGCCCACAACCTCGAGAACGTGCTCGCCGCGACGGCGTGCGCCGGCGCCCTCGGCGTGCCGCCCGATCGCCTCAGGGCGGCCATCCGTGCCTTCCGGGCCGTGCCGCATCGCCTCGAATGGGTCCGCGACCGGGGCGGCGTCGCCTTCTACAACGACTCGAAGGGCACGAACGTCGACGCCACGCTGAAGGCCCTCGCGGCCTTCGACGAGCCGATCGTACTGATCGCCGGGGGGCGTGAGAAGGCCCAGCGCTTCGATGCGCTGGCCGACGCCGCGCGGGGACGAGTCAAGGCCGCGATCGTGATGGGCGAGGGCCGCGCCACGCTGGGTCCGGCGCTCCGCGCCGTGACCCACGTCGAGGACGCGGCATCCATGGCCGAGGCCGTGCGGCGCGCCGCCGCGCTCGCGGTGGCGGGTGACGTGGTCCTCCTCTCGCCCGCGTGCGCCTCGTTCGACATGTTCCGCGACTACGAGCACCGGGGTGCGGTGTTCGCGGAGGAGGTCCGGGCCCTCCCGGAGCCCTGAGCCATGCCGCGCAAGATGAGCCCCGACTACTGGCTGTTCCTGGTGGTCCTGGCCCTCCTCGGGCTCGGCGTGGTGATGGTCTACTCGGCCAGCGCGATCCTCGCCACCGACCGCTTCCGGGACGCCCACTTCTTCCTCAAGAAGCAGCTCTTCTGGGCCGTGCTGGGGCTTGGCGTCATGTGGGGCGTGATGGCCGTCGACTATCGCCGGTGGCGCCCCCTGGTGAGCCCGCTCCTGGCGCTCGCCTTCGTGCTCCTCGTCCTCGTGCTGGTGCCGCCGTTCGGGCAGTCCATCAACGGGACGCGCCGGTGGCTCCGGTGGGGGCACATCTCCGTGCAGCCGACCGAGCTCGCCAAGCTGGTCCTGGTCGTCTACCTGGCGGACTTTCTGGCCCGCCGGCAGGCCGTGATCGGGAGCCTGTGGCGCGGTGTCGTCCCGCCCCTGGTCGTGACGGGCGGTGTGGCCGGGCTGGTCCTCCTCCAGCCGGACCTCGGCTCTGCGGTGGCGATCGTGGGCGTGGTCCTCTGCATGATCTTCGTCGCCGGCGCCCGGCTCGCTCACTTGGGACTGATCGGCGCCCTGGCCCTTCCCGTCGTGGTCGTGGCCGTGTTCACGGCGAGCTACCGGCTCCGGCGGGTGCTCACGTTCCTCGACCCCTGGGCCGACCCGCGGGGAGCGGGGTTCCAGATCATCCAGTCCTATCTCGCGCTCGGCGGCGGCGGACTCCTCGGGCGCGGCCTCGGGGAGTCGAAGCAAAAGCTCTTCTACCTCCCCGAGCCCCACACCGACTTCATCTTCGCGATCCTCGGCGAGGAGCTCGGATTCGTCGGGGCGGTCGCGACGGTCGTCCTCTTCGGGCTCCTCCTGTGGCGCGGCATCCGGATCGGGCTCCGAGTCGCCGACCCGTTCGGCGCGCTCCTGGCGTTCGGGGTCTCCGCGCTCCTCGTCAATCAGGCGGTGGTCAACCTGGGCGTGGTCGTCGGGCTCTTCCCGACGAAGGGGCTGCCGCTTCCGTTCGTGTCCTCGGGCGGGTCCTCGCTCCTGGTCGCGATGGCCGCGGTCGGCCTGCTCCTGAACGTCTCGCAGCGGGCCGAGGTCTGAGGCGATGACAGGGACCCGGGTCTTCAAGCGGTACCAGCAGGTCCACTTCGTGGGCATCGGCGGCGTGGGCATGAGCGGCCTCGCCGAGGTGATCCTGACGCTCGGCTACCGGGTGACGGGCTCGGATGCCCGCCGGAGCGAGGCGGTCGAGCGGCTCGAGCGGCTCGGCGCGAAGATCCACGTGGGCCATGCGGCGGACCACATCGAGGGCGCCCACGTGGTCGTCTATTCCTCGGCGGTGGCCCGCGACAACCCCGAGCTCCAGGCGGCCCGCCAGCGCGGGGTCCCGGTGATCCCGCGTGCGGAGATGCTCGCCGAGCTCATGCGGGTCAAGCACGGGATCGCCATTGCCGGAACGCACGGGAAGACCACGACGACCTCCATGGTCGGCGCCGTCCTCGCCGAGGCGGGATTCGACCCGACGCTCGTCGTGGGGGGACGCGTCACCGCGCTCGGCTCGAACGCGCGGCTCGGCCAGGGCGAGTTCCTGGTGGCGGAGGCCGACGAGTCCGACGGCTCGTTCCTCCGGCTCACCCCGACGATCGCCGTCGTCACGACGATCGATGCCGAGCACCTCGACTACTATCGTGACCTCGCGGCCATCCGGGAGGCGTTCCTGTCGTTCGTGAACAAGGTGCCGTTCTACGGCGTGGCGGTCCTCTGCGCCGACCAGCCGGAGATCCAGGCGATCCTCCCGCGCGTGGAGAAGCGCGTCATCACCTATGGGCTGACCGCGCCCGCCGATCTCGTTGCCGCCTCGGTGCGGCTCAGCGGGCTGACCGCGCGCTTCGAGGTGCTCCACAAGGGAGACTCGCTCGGCGAGCTCCGCCTCCAGGTGCCGGGCGTCCACAACGTGGCCAACGCCCTGGCGGCGGCGGCGGTCGGGCTGGACCTCGAGGTGCCGTTCGCGGTCGTGCAGCGGGCGCTCGCCGCCTTCACGGGCGTCCAGCGGCGCTTCCAGGTCAAGGGCGAGGTGGGGGGGGTCCTGCTGGTCGACGACTACGGACACCACCCGGCGGAGATCCGGGCGACCCTGGCCGCGGCCCGCCAGGGCTTCGCGCGCCGGCGCGTCGTGGTGTTCCAGCCCCACCGCTACACCCGGACGTTCCACCTGTACGACGAGTTCCTGGCGGCGTTCGACGATGCCGACGTGCTGATCGTGACCGACATCTATCCGGCGGGTGAGCCGCCGATCCCCGGGGTTCACGCCCGGAGCTTGGCCGAGGGGATCGCGGCGCGCAGCGGCCGCGACGTCCGATACGTGGGTGACCGGACCGAGATGGTGGAGGCTCTCCTCCGCGCCATCCGGCCCGGCGACTTGGTCCTGACCCTCGGGGCCGGCGACGTGGGTGCGATCGCGGACCAGCTGCGCGAGCGCCTGGCCACGCGCGACGCCTCGCCCGTCCCGGGCGGAGAAGGAGACCGGCATGCTAGGTGAGATCCACGGCGAGGTGCGCTTCAAGGAGCCGCTCGCGTTCCACACGTCGCTCCGCTGTGGCGGGCCGGCGGACATCTTCATCATTCCGCAGGACGTCGACGACGTCCGGAAGACGCTGATGTTCGCCGACAAGGAGAAGATGCCCGTCGCCCTCCTGGGGAGCGGACACAACACGCTGGTGCGTGACCGCGGCTACCGGGGCATCGTGCTGAAGATCGAGGGCTGCCTCGGCCGCATGGAGTTCCACGGCGAAGAGGTCACCATCGGCTGCGGCGCGGGTCTGTCGACGATGATCCGCGAAGCCGCTGCAATCGGCCTGGGCGGGATCGAGTGCCTGGTGGGCATCCCCGCCACGGTCGGGGGGGCGCTCGCCATGAACGCCGGTACCCACGACGGCGCGATCTGGGACTTCGTGTCAGCCGTGTACTTCCTTCACCCGGACGGGACGATCGGCGAGCTCAAGCCCGCGCCGGGGTTCACCTACCGTGCCTTTGCGCTCCCGACCGGGGCGATCCTTCTGGGAGTCCGGATCCAGCTCCACCGGAAGCCGCAAAAGGAGATCCTGGCCGAGATCCGGGGCCGCCTCAAGCAGAAGAAGTCGACGCAGCCCCTCGCCCTGGCTGCCGTCGGCTGCGTCTGGAAGAATCCCGACTACGACCACGCCGCACGGTTGCTCGAGAAGGCGGGCCTCCGGGGCAAGCGCGTGGGCGGCGCCGAGATCTCCGCGAAGCACGCCAACTTCATCCTCAATCGTGGCGGAGCCAGCGCGCAGGACGTCCTCGGCCTCCTGGAGCTCGCTTTCGAACGCGTGCACAGCCAGACGGGCATCCGGATGACGTCGGAGCTCAGGATCCTGGGCGAGTGAGCTTCCTGGCGCGCCTCCGCAGAGCGGCCGGGATCCCGTGAGCCCCCAGGGCGTCACAGGCCGCCACAGGCCGAAGGCCGTCGGAGCAGCTCCGTCAGAGAGGGACCGTCCGATCAGCTCCCCCAACTCCCGCGCCCTGTCGGGGCCGCGGGCCCGCCCCACGCCGCCCGCGGACCTGGCGTCCCGGTCGCGCCTCCTCGGCAACCAGCGTCACCGTGCCCGGCTCGGGGGCCGGACCCTCCGCGTGCTGCTGCGCGTGCTCGTTCTTGGCCTGACCCTGACGGGGCTGGCCGTGGCAGGCTTCGTCGCCTGGGATTGGGTGCGGCGGACACCGCTTCTGGCCACGCGCGCCGTCGAGGTCGCGGGCGCCCGCCGGCTCGACGAGGCGACGGTGCGCGCGGCGGCGGCCATCGAGCCCGGGACGAACCTCTTCGCCGTCGATGTCGCGGCCACCGAGGCCCGGGTCGCCGGACTTCCGGGAGTCCGCCGCGCTCACGTCGTGCGTCACCTGCCGGGCCGCGTGACCGTGCTCCTGGAGGAGCGCGAGCCCTACGCGCTCGTCAATGCCGGTGGGCTCCACTGGGTCGATGCCGAGGGCTACCTGGTCACCACCGACGCCCGGCCCGGGGCCACCGGCCTACCGATCCTGACGGGCATCGGCGCGCCCGTTCCCGGGACGACCGCGCCGTCCGAGGGCCTCCGCGCGGGGCTGGTGCTGCTGCACGTGCTGCAGCGTACGTCCGGACGTCTCGCCGCACGCGTCTCCGAGGTCGACCTCGCCCGTGCCCACGGCCCGGTGCTCTACCTGGTCGACGGGATCGAGGTCCGGCTCGGGACCGACGCCTGGAGCGACCGGCTGGCGCGACTCGACGGGGTCCTCGGCGAGCTCGACGCCCGTGGGGAGCGCGTGGCCTCCATAGATCTCCGGTTCCGCGATCAGGTCGTGCTCACGCCTCACAGCCCGGCGCCTCCGGTCGGCCCGGCCCGGACGCCGGCCGCCGCGAGCCGGCGCCGGGCGGTCGGGGATCCCGCCACTCTCGCGATGCCGGCCGCGGCTGGCCTGGAGCGACGCTGACGGTGCGTAGGACACAGAGCATCATCACGGGACTCGACGTGGGGACGACCAAGATCTGTGCCGTCATCGGCGAGGTGACCCCGACCGGCGTCGACGTGATCGGCATCGGGCAGCACCCCTCGCGGGGGCTCCGAAAGGGCGTCGTCGCGAACGTCGAGTCGACGGTCGAGGCCATCAAGCGCGCGATCTCCGAGGCGGAGCAGGCGGCCGGGGTGGAGGTGGACGCCGTCTACGTGTCGATCGGCGGGGGGCACATCCGGGGGGTCAACAGCCAGGGCGTCGTGGCGATCCAGGGGCGCAGCCGCGAGGTCACCGCCATCGACGTCGCGCGGGCGGTGGACGCCGCCCGGGCGGTGAGCCTGCCGCCCGACCGCGAGATCCTCCACGCGCTCACTCAGGGCTTCACCGTCGACGACCAGGACGGCATCCGGGAACCGGTAGGGATGCTCGGGAGCCGGCTGGGTGTCTCGGTCCACCTCGTCGCCGGGGCCGCCACCGCGGTCCAGAACGTGGTGCGGAGCGTCAACCGGGCCGGCCTGAAGGTGGAGGACGTCGTGCTGCAGTCGCTCGCCTCGGGCGAGTCGGTGCTCACGCCCGACGAGCGGGAGCTGGGCGTCCTCCTGATCGACGTCGGCGGCGGAACGACGGACGTCGCGTTGTTCCGGGACGGCGCCGTGTGGCACACGGCGGTGATTCCGCTCGGCGGCGACCACATCACCAACGACATCGCCGTGGGGCTCCGGACGCCGCCGCCGTCGGCCGAGGAGCTCAAGAAGCTCTTCGGGTGCGCCCAGGCGAGCCTCGTCCTCGAGGACGAGACGGTGGAGGTGCCCTCGATTGGCGGCCGCAAGCCGAGGGTCCTGTCGCGGCAGACCCTGGCCCGCATCGTCCAGGCGCGCGTGGAGGAGGTCCTGACGCTCGTGGCTCGGGGCGTGAGCCAGGCGGGGCTTGACGACGCGGCGACCGCGGGTGCGGTGGTCACCGGCGGCGCGACGATCATGGAGGGCGTGCCGGAGCTGGCGGAGACGATCCTCGACCTGCCGGTCCGGCGTGGCATTCCGAAGTGGGTCGGAGGGCTCTACGAGCAAGTGGAGAGCCCCGGGTTCGCGACCGCGGTAGGCCTGGTCCTCACCGGCGCCCGCCGGGACCGCCCACTGGCCGCGGCGGGCCGGCTGCCCGGCCTGGGCGAAGGGTGGCCCGGGGTGGGCCGGACCGCGCGCCGTGTCCGCGAGTGGCTCCGGGAGATCTTCTGATGGGGCGGGGACGCCGTAAGCGAAAGCAAGATCCGGCCGTCGGGGAACGCCGGCCGAAAGAGGGAGAGGGGACGATGCGGGAGGAGCTTGTCTTCCGGCTCGAGGAAGAGGATCGGGAGCTCGCGGCGAAGATCCGGGTCGTCGGGCTCGGAGGCGGCGGGTCGAACGCCGTGAACCGGATGATCAGCTCGCGCTTCACCGGCGTGACGTTCGCGGTGGCCAATACCGACGCCCAGGCCCTCCGCGCGTCCCCGGCCCAGATCAAGATCCAGCTCGGCACCAAGCTCACCGGCGGGCTCGGCGCTGGTTCCGACCCCGAGGTCGGCCGCCGCGCCGCGAGCGAGGACCGGGAGCTCCTCCAGGAGACCTTGACCGGCGCGGACATGGTCTTCATCACGGCCGGGATGGGCGGCGGCACCGGTACCGGGGCCGCGCCCGTCGTCGCCACGATCGCCAAGGAGCTGGGCGCGCTGACCGTCGCCGTCGTCACGAAGCCGTTCCAGTTCGAGGGGCTCCGGCGCATGCGCCAGGCGGACGCCGGCATCCAGGAGCTCCGGGGGATCGTCGACACGCTGCTCACGATCCCCAACCAGCGGCTCCTCACAGTCGTCGAGAAGGGCACGTCGCTGCAGGAGGCGTTCAAGGTCGCCGACTCCGTTCTGCAGCAGGCGGTGCAGGGCATCTCGGACCTCATCCTGGTCCCGGGCCTCATCAACCTCGACTTCGCCGACGTGCGCACGATCATGTCGGGAATGGGCATGGCGCTCATGGGTACCGGAATCGGGCGGGGCGAGCATCGTGCCGTCGACGCGGCCCAGAAGGCGATCGCGAGCCCGCTTCTCGAGGAAACGTCCATCCAGGGTGCGCGCGGGGTCCTGATCAACATCACCGGGGGCGCGGATCTCACGCTCCACGAGGTGAACGAGGCGGCCAGCACGGTGGCGGAAGCGGCCGAGGGTGACGCCAACATCATCGTCGGCGCCGTGGTGGACGAGGCCCTCGGGGACGAGATTCGCGTCACGGTCATCGCGACCGGGTTCGACGACGCACGCGGCGCCATGCACCCGCTCGCGGCGGCGGGCGCGGTAGCGGCGGCGGGCTCGGCTCCGGGCGCGCGGACCGTCGACCTGAAGGCGTACCGCGGGGGCGATCGGCCGTCGCCGTGGCGGCGACCGCGCGCGGATGGCGTCCGCGCGGATGGGCTCGAGGGCATGGCCGACGACCTCGACATCCCGGCGTTCCTCCGGCGGCAGGCCGACTGACGGTCAGCGAACCGATTGCCCGGCGCCGCCGCGGGCCGCCTGACAGGCGGCGGCGCGGGCGGTCGGGATCGACGCATGGTCAGCTGGCACGGGGAGCCGCCCACGCACGCCGCGCTGCCGGCGCTCGCGGAGGTGGGCCTGCGGCACGCCTTCACGACGCGCCACCAGGGGAGCTTCGACGCCGTCTCGGCGCCGGCCGGCCCGTTCGGGAGTGAGCGGCGGTGGCCCGCCCTCGCCGCCCTCGGCCTCGAGCCGGGCAGCGTCAGGTACGCGCGGCAGGTCCACGGTGATGTCTGTCTCGACGCGGATGCGACGGACGTGGGCGGCCTGGTCGGCACCGGGGACGCCCTGTTCACTCGCCGGCGGGCGCGGCCGCTGGCGATCTTCACGGCCGACTGCGTGCCGCTGATCGTCGTCGACCCGGAGCGGCCGGCCCTCGGGATGGCGCACGCCGGATGGCGCGGCACCGTGCAGGGGATCGCGGGCCGGCTCGTCGC
>JBGQGN010000039.1:0-13729 GCA_041497395.1 Methylomirabilia bacterium | reverse complement strand
CTCTTCGAGGAGCCCGGGGGCCTGGTCGTCGTGCGGGTCGAGGCGGGCGCGGCCGACGCCGCCTCGACCGGGCTCGAGCCGGACGCGCTCGCCCGGGCGCTGGGTCGGCCGGTGCGGGAGGTGCTGACCTTGAGCCTCTCCTAGGCCGCGGGGGGCGAGGACTGGGCCGCGCGGGGCCCGCTCGGCCACGTGCCGTGGACCAGATGGACGACCGTGCGCGGCGGGGGAGCCGGGTCGGCCTGAGCGCCGGGCGGCATGCGGCCCTCGCAGTCCCGACTCAGACCACGCCGGCGGAGATTGCCTGGCGCGACACGGGCGCCTCGCCCAGCCGGGTGAGGACCTGCTCCATCGCGTGCCCGAGCCGCCGGGCGCCCTCGACGATCCGGTCGGGCGGGAGCGCCGCGTAGCAGAGGCGGATGTGGTCCGCGCCGCCCCCGTTCGGGCTGAACGCCGAGCCCGGCCGCACCCCGACGCCGTGCTCGAGCGCCACCGGCTGGAGCGTGTCCGCCGTGAGGGGTGCGGGTAGCGTGGCCCAGACGTAGTACGAGCCCCCGGGCACGCGGAAGCGGAGCCGCGGGCAGTGCTGGCGGAGGGCGCTGACGAGCGCGTCCCGCCGGACGCGGCACTCGACTCGAAGCCGGGCCAGGTGCCGCTCACCATGGGGGCTGCCGATGAAGGCCGCGGCCAGGCGCTGGGTGAGCGCCGCCGTGTGGAGGTCCTCGAAGGTCTTGGCGACCGTGAGGGCGGCCATGGCGGGGATGGGCGCGACGAGCCAGCCGACGCGAAGACCGGGGAGCCCGAGCTTCGATCCACCGCCCTGGTAGATGACGACGCCGGCCGCGTCCTGAGCCTTGAGCGCCGCCGGCGGTTCCTGCTCGAAGTAGAGATCCCCGTAGAGGTCGCTTTCCACGACCGGCACCCGGTACTGGAGCGCGAGCTCCAGCACGCGGCGCCGCCGGTCGGCGGTCAGCACCGCTCCTGTGGGATTCTGGAACGCCGGGATGAGGTAGACCAGCTTCGGCCGGTAGCGCGCCAGGGCCTCTTCCAGCGCATCGACACGCACGCCGTCGTGGTCGACCGGCAGGCCGACGACGTCAGCGCCGGCCCACCGGAACGTGAGGAACGCGCCCGGGTAGGTGGGGCTCTCCGTGAGGACCACGTCACCCGGGGTGAGGAAGGCCCGGGCGAGGACGTTCAGCCCCTGCTGGCCGCCGGTGGTCACGAGGATCTCCTCGGGGGTCGCGCGGATGCCGCGAGAGCGGAGCCAGCCCGAGAGGGTCTCCCGGAGCACGGGGTCGCCCCAGGCGGGCGCCGGATTGTAGAGGCTGCCATCGCCGCGGGGCAGGGCGTCGAGGAGCGAGTCGAGCGTCTCGACCGGGTAGAGGTGAGGATCCGGGAGCCCCACCCCGAAGCCGATCACGTCCGGCCCGCCCGGTGCGGCGTACGCGACCTGCATGCCCTGGATCGCGATGGGCGCGATGCGCTGGGCCCAGGGGAGGGCGGCGTGACGGGCATCGGGCGGCGTCCCCACGACGATGGTGCCCCGGCCCACGTGCCCCCTCAGGATGCCGCGGGCCTGGAGCTCCTGGTAGGCCCCGGTCACGGTCGTTCGGCTCACCCCTAGCTCTAAGGCCAATTCACGCTCGGCAGGGAGCCGATCGCCCACGCTGAGGCGTCCCGCCCGGAGCGCCTCCTCGACGGCCTGGGCGACCTGAAGGTAGAGGGCCTCGCCCGAGTCGGGGTCGGGACGCCCAATCAATGGCTCATTCCTGCGTTGGCTCATTGGGTGGTTTCCCCCTGCCTCGAGAATCCGGCTGCTGCCCATCGTCGGGTACAGGATCCAGGGATCCTCATGAAGTAAGGCCAAATGGCTTGATTGGATATTGCCACATGGCCGAGGATACCATAACCTCGAAGTCAAGGAGGATGGTGAAGATGATCGAGTCCAGTGTGATGGTCGACGTCCTGATCCGCGAGCGAGAGGCAGAGCTGCGGGCTCTCGCCCTTCGTCGCGCCGCGTACCGAAGCTCCGATTCGGAGCGTGACCGCCGGCACTCGCTCCGCGAGCGGCTCGGCTTTTCCCTGATCCAGGCCGGGCGGGCGCTGCTCCGGCACGGGTCGGCCTACGCGTCGGCTCCGCGCCGCCTGGCCTGAGGGAGGCTCCAATGACGGTCCTGACCAACGTGCTCTCGCTGATGGTGGCGTGCGTCGTGGGGGTCGGGCCGATCGCGCTGGTGGCGGTCCTCCAGAATCGTCGGGACCGTCGCGCGCAGGCGCTCTTTCACGACGTCGCGAGCCAGCTCCCGGGCGAGGCGCTCAGGAGCGACGTCGCCTTGGACGTGCGCTGCCGGCTGCTCTCCCGTGGCGCGACGGTGCGGCTCGACCTCGGGAGGGCCCCGTCCTCGCACATCTGGGAGACCGCTGCCCGGCTTCGCCGGGGGCTCCCGGCCTGGGTGCGGCTCGAGGTGGACGGGCACGTGGACGGCCCCCTGGCCGTCCCGCGCCCGGTCCGTATCACCATCGAGAGTCCGGAGCCCGAGCCGCTCCGCCAGGCCGCCTGACTGTCAGGAGCCGGGGCTCCCGGCCGCGAGGTCGCGGTCGGGCCCCCGGGCTCTTCTCAGAAGCGGCTGCAGACCTTGCCGAAGTGCCGGCCGTCCGGCAGAGCCTTGATGGCCTCGCCCACCTTCTCGAACGCGAAGCGCCGCTCGTCGACGGGCGGCTCCGTTCCGTGGAGCTCCATGGCGCGGGCCATGTCCTCGAAGAGCTCGCGGCTTCCCACGGTGACACCCTGGAGGCGGATGTTCTGCGTCACCACCGCGCCCAGGCTGAGCTGAGCGGTCGCTCCCGCCAGGACGCCGATGAGCGCCACCGTGCCGCTCGTGCGCACCGCGCGGACCGCGGTATCGAGCGTGCCCGCGACCTCGACCACGAGGTCGACCCCCACGCCGTTCGTGACCTCCCGCGCGACCTTGTGCCAGTCGGGGTTGGTCTTGTAGTTGACGACGTGGTCCGCGCCCATCGCGCGGACGCGCTCGAGCTTCGCGTCGCTCGACGAGGTCGCGAGGACGCGGGCCCCGTGCATCTTGGCGAACAGGAGGGCGAAGAGCGACACCCCGCCCGTTCCCTGGACGAGCACGACGTCCCCGGCCTTGACCCGGCCCTGCGCGACGACGGCGTTCCAGGCGGTGACGGCGGCGCAGGGCAGGGTCGCCGCCTGCACCGCGTCCAGGTGGCGCGGGGCGCGGACGACGCCCTCCTGGCTGAGCGCCATGAACTCCTGCATCACGCCGGCCCGCGGGCCGCCGAGGGTCCCGGCCCAGTGAGCCTCGCGGAACGGACCGCTCCACCACGTCTGGTTGTAGATCGGGCAGGCGAGGTCGCCCGCCGCCACGCGCGAGACGCCGGGGCCGACCGCGATCACGCGCCCGGCGCCGTCCGAGCAGGGGATGAGAGGCAGCGCGCCGCCCCGGCGGCCGTAGCCGCCGCGCGCCATCACGTAGTCGCGGTAGTTGAGGGACGCGGCTTCCATCCGCAGCAGCACCTCGCCCGGGCCGACCTCGGGCGTCGGCCGCTCCGCGAGCTTGATGTTGTCCGGGCTCCAGCTGTCCTGGATCTGCATGACCTTCATGCTCGGCATGCGTGCGCTCCTCCCACGGGCGGACGGGGGCTCGGGTGACGGCTCACGGGAAGGCATGCTAGCAGGCCGCCGGGGCTGGCTCCACCCCGGGGCGCTTGCTCGGCCTTCGTGAGCCGCCGCCTGGCGCCGGGCCGTCGTGCCCGGTCAGCGGCTCAGGATGGCGATACCAGCCACGGTGAGCGCGGCGCCCGTCGCCGCCCGCCACGTCACGCGCTCGCCGAAGGCCAGGAATCCGATCGGCAGCGCGAACAGCGGCGAGGCGGACGAGAGCACGGTGCCGAGCGTGACGCCGGCGTACTTGAGCCCCGCCAGGAAGCCGATGGCGCTCAGCGCCGTGAGGGCGCTGAGCGCGACGATGCGGCGGCCGACGACGCGGCGCTGGGCCCAGAGCCCGCGTGCCGTTCCCCGCGCCCACGGGGTCGCCCAGAGCAGGAGCGTGCTGAGCGGCAGGCGCACCGCCTGGATCGTGAGCGGGTCGATCTCCCGGAGGGGCGGCTTCATCAAGGCTGCGCTCACCGCCCAGGCGATGGCCGCGACGACGGCCAGGCCGAGCCCCCATCGCCGCCCGTCGGCGTGGCCCGGAGCGCCGGATCCGCCCTCGCTCACGATGAGCACGAGGCCGCCGAGCGTCACCACCGCGCCCACCGCCAGGGCCACGGTGATCCGCTCGCCGAACCACCAGAGGGCCAGCACGCTCGCGAGCAGGGGATAGCCCGCCGTGGAGATCGTCATGGCGCGGGCGAGTCCGAGGAACCTGGTGCTCTCGAAGAACGCGGTGTCGCCGATCCCGAGCGCGGTCAGCACGCTCAGCACGAGGCAGGTCCACCCGAGCGGGCTGACCTGGCCGAGCGTCCGGAGGTCGCCGAGGGCGAGCGCGATCGGCACCAGGAGGACGCTGGCGCCGGCCGAGCGGATGATGTTCAGCGAGAAGCTCGGAAACTGGGTGGTGAGGTCGCGCGCGATGAGCGACACGAGGGTCCAGGCGAGGGCGGCCACGAGCGAGGCGGCCATTCCAAACCCCGGGCCCAGGCCGGATGGCTCCACGGCGCACGACTCTAGCACGCGGGGGTCCGCGACCCCGCAGAGCGTGTGCGCCGCGGACCGGGCCGGCGTCAGCGCGGCGGGCGGCGGCGTCTCGCCCAGCGCTCCGCAAGCTCGACGAACACGCGGGCGACCGGGTTCAGCTCCGCGATGTCCCGCACCGCGAGGGCGACACGCCGGGGAGCGCGGGGCTCGAGCGGGCGGTACACCACGCCCGGGTACTGCGCGGGGAGCGCGAGCCGCGGCCGGAATACCCCGACGGCGTGGGAGCCGAGCGGCCCGTCCTGAGCGCCTGACCCGGGCGGCGCCCCCCGGCGGTCAGTCCTTGCCCACCTCCGCCCGCGCCGCGCGGATGAGCTCGGGGAAGCTGTAGCTGGGGATCGCGCACCCCGGGGCGATGAAGAGCTTCCGCGTCCCGGCCTCCGCGACGGCCGAGCGGACCTGCTCCCGGATCTTGGCGGCCGAGGTGTACGGGAAGCTCGCGTGGTCGAGACCGCCCATCAGGGCCCGCGGGGTGACCCGGCGCATCAGCGTGAGCGGCGGGCCGGACTCCCGGTCCGCCCACGAGATCGCGTGGGCCGGATAGTCCTGGAGCCGGTCCAGGTAGAGCTCCTTCCCGTGGGCATGGAGCACGTGGAACTCTCCGAAGGGGCGGATGGTCTCGAGGAACGCGAGGTCGAACGGGCGCATGAACCGCTCGTACTGCTCCGCCGTCAGGGACTCCGGCGTGGCGGGCACGGAGTAGAAGATGCCCGACGCCCCCCCGTGGAGGCTCGCGATCGCGTAGCGGATCAGGTTGTCGTTGACGACCGCCAGCGCGGCCTCGAGCTCCGCCGGGTGCTCCTGCATGAACGGCCCCATCGCTTCCTTGAGGACGCTGCGCTTCAGCGTGTTCCACGCGTTGAAGACCGTGTCCACGATGAGCGCCTTGCCCCGGAGCGACTGGCCGATCAGGCGGATCGCCTCCAGCTGCTCCCCGAACGGCCCCTGCCGGACGTCGAAGGCTGTGATCCGTTTGAGGTCGCGAGGGTCGGTGAGGCTCTCGATGCTGCGCGGCATCGGGTAGGAGTAGTCGTTCATGACCTTGAGCCAGTCGAGGTTGTAGGCTTCGAAGAACTCGACGTGGATCTGGGCCGTGCGCTCCGCCGGCGCGTGCTGGAGCCCGAAGTGGTACCAGACGCTGAAGGGGGGCCGGTCGACCTCGGCGCCCGACAGGGCAGCCCGGACGCGCTCGATCTTCGTCATGGTCATGGCAGAGCTCCTCAGAGGGTCAGATGACGTAGAGCCAGGCCCGAGTGGTGAGGTCACCGGGCTTCCAGGATCCGGTCTCGGACAGCCAGCCGGTGGCTTCGTCGGCGTCGGCCGTCCGGGCGACCGCCACCGTGCTTCCGTCCGGGAGGAAGCCCCCGAAGACGACGCGGCCCGCGCCTCGCAGCTCGACGAGCGCGAGCTGGGCCATGTCGCGGTCGGCCGTGGGCCCCTCGACGACGAGGGCCGGACGGGAGCCGTCGAGGACGACCGGCGGCTCGGGCTCCCACGGGTCCACGAACGTCTCGAAGTCCCGCGGGACGTAGGCCGTCCACGCGCCGGCGCGGTGGTAAGGGTCCTCCTCGACGATCGCGCGGAGAGCGCCGTGGTCCGGCACGCGATAGAAGAGCTCGGCAGCCCGGCCGTCGGGGGTGGGCCCGCCGGCCACGAGAGCGCCGGCCGCCCGGAGACGCAAGAGCCGCTCGATGTGGGCCTGGCGGACCGGGGCCCGGCGGGCGAGGTAGTCCTCGGCGCAGGTGGTCCGCACGTGGACGACGGTCATCGGTGCTCCTTGGGCCTCGTGAGCCTGGCGGCTGCGGAACGGGAGGGTCCCAATCCCAGGCCATGATACCCCCGGATGGTCGGCGGTGGGGGGCCGGCCGCGCGCGCCACCCGGCGAGAGTTACTCGCCCCGGAGGACGGGCAGGGGCTTCCGGCCGAGCAGGCGGAACGTGCCCAGGAAGCCCACGCCGACGGCGAGGGCGACGGTTGCCAGGAGCGCCACGCCAACGGGGGCTGCCTCGAGCGCCGGGGGCACGTCGAGAACGAAGCGCAGGATGAGCCACGCCGTGAGGGCGCCGGTCGTCGCCCCGCCGAGCCCGGCCACCAGCCCGAGACAGCCGTACTCGACGGCGAAGGCGCGCGCCACGCGGCCTCGCGTGGCGCCGAGCGTGCGAAGGAGCACCGACTCGTAGAGCCGCTGCGCGCGGCTCTGGGCGAGGGCCTCGGCCATCACGGTGAAGCCGGCGCCGAGGACGAAGAGCGCGACCAGCCTGACCGCGACCGCGATGCGATCGACCACGCCCGTCACGCGCGCGAGGACGTCGCGGACCGGGATCGCCGTGACGTTCGGGAAGGCCGTCGCGACGCGCTCCTGGACGGCGCCGTCCGCACCGGGGGGGACTCTCGCCGTCGCCAGGTAGGTGAGCGGCGCCCCGTCGAGCGGTCCCGGCGAGAAGATCACGAAGAAGTTCGCGCCGAGCGTCTGCCAGTCCACCTTGCGGAGGCTCAGCACCTCCGCCTGGACCGCCACCCCCTGGACGTCGAAGGTGAGGGTGCCGCCGAGGTCGACGCCGAGCGCGCGCGCCGCCTCGGCCTCGACCGAGATCCACGCACGGCCCCGATCACCGGCGGTCCACCAGCGGCCGCGGGTGACGACCGTGCCCGCCGGCGGCTCGTCGGCGAACGTCAGGACGTACTCGCGTGTGAAGCGCCACGCGTCCTCGCGGCCCGCCCAGCGCTCGCGCACGATCGGCGCTCCGTTGATCCCGGTGAGCCGCGCGCGGACGATGGGCACGAGCGCCGGGGCGGCCGCGCCGGGGATGGCCGCGATCGTCTGGCGGAAGGCGTCCGCCTGATCCGGCTGCACGTCGACGAAGAAGAAGGAGGGCGCCTCGCGGCGCCGCTCGAGGTCGAGCTGGCGCGTGAGCCCCCGCTCGAGGAGCGCGACGGCCGTGAGGAGCGTCACGCCGATGCCGAGCGCCACCGTCACCCCGATCGTCTGGCTCCCGGGGCGGGTCAGCGCGTGGAGCCCCTGGCGCCACGCGAGGGAGCGCGGGCGCGGGAGCCGTCCCGCGAGCCGGCGGGTGGCCCACGCGGCCAGGACGAGGAGGCCGAGCGCTCCCGCGGCCGCCCCGAGGAAGATGGCGCCGATCCGGAGCGGGCCTGCCTGCCAGAGCGCAAGGAGGGCGAGCCCGCCGGCCACGGCGCTCCCGGTCGCCCAGGGCCGGCGCGGCCGCACGTTCCCCGCGTCGACCGGGTGCCGGAGCAGGATCGCCGGCGGGACCGCGCGAGCGGAGAGGAGGGGCCAGAGCGCGAAGAGGAGCGTCGCCAGGCACCCGGCCAGGAGCCCGGTCGCCATGGCCCCGGGAGCCGCGCGCGCCTCGAGGTCGAAGGGGACGAACGGCTGGAGCAGCGGCCCGAGGGCGAGCTGGGCGGCGGTGCCGAGGACCGCGCCCGCGAGGCTCCCGAGCGCGCCGAGGGCGAGCGCTTGGACGACGTACACCGCGGTCAGCGTCCGCGCGCTCGCCCCGAGGCAGCGGAGGATGGCGATCGTCCCCACCTTCCGCGCGAGGAACGCGCGCACGGCGGCCGCCACGCCGATGCCGCCGACGAGCAGGCTCGTGACGCCTACCAGGCGAAGGTAGATGGTGAGCTGGTCGAAGAAGCGCCGGAGCCCGGGCTGAGCCTCGTCGAACGTGGCGACGCGCACGGCGGGGTCTGCCATCGCCTCCACCAGGGCGGCCCGCGCCGCGCGCGGCTCGAGCCCGGCGGGGAGACGCACGAGGGTTCGGTGCCGCACGCGGCTGCCGAGCCGGACGAGACCCGTCGCCTCGAGGCTCGCGGCGTTCAGGAGCACGCGCGGACCGAGCGTGAAGAGCGACGCCGCGCGGTCGGGCTCCTTCCGGACAACGCCGGTCACGGTCAAGGTCGCATCGCCGATGGCGAGCGTGTCGCCGGCCGCGAGGCCGAGCCGCCCGAGGACGGCCTCCTCGACCACGACGCCTCCGCTGGCGAGGAGCTCGTCGAGCGGCCGCGCGGGCACGGTGTCGAGCCGCCCGTAGAGGGGATAGCCGCCATCGACGGCCTTCAGCTCGACGAGGAGCGTGCCGCCCCGGGCGGGGTTCCGCGCCATCGCCACCAGCTCACGCACCCGGGTCACGGCGGCGCCGCGTCGCGCGAGGTCCCGGACCGGCGCCTCCGCCGCGGGATCGAGCGGGCGGCCCGAGCGGAGCTCGACGTCCCCCCCGAGGAGGGCGCGCGCCTCGCGGCCGAGCGAGCGGTCGAGCGACGCGGCCACGCTCAGGACCGCCACGAGGGCGCCGACCCCGAGCGCGATGCACGCGAGGAAGCCGGCGAAGTGCCGCCACGCGCCGCGCGTCTCCCGCCAGGCGAGGCCCGCGACGAGACGCCAGGGGAGAGCGGGGGGCGCAGGCGCGACAGCCGACGGCGGCGGCCTCACGCGGCGGCGTGGTCCCCCACCACGCGGCCGTCCCGGAGCTCCACGATCCGCTCGGCGTGAGCGGCGAGAGCGGGGTCGTGGGTCACCAGGATCAGCGTCGTCCCGTGGCGTCGGTGGAGGCCGACGAGCAGATCGACGATCTGGGCGCCCGTCGCGGAGTCGAGGTTGCCCGTCGGCTCGTCCGCGAGCACGAGACCTGGGCGGTTCGCGACGGCCCGCGCGAGCGCGACCCGCTGCTGCTCGCCGCCCGACAATTCCGCGGGGTAGTGGCCCACGCGCATCTTGAGACCCACCTCCTCGAGGAGCGCACTCGCCTGCTGGGCGGGCTCCCGTGCGCCCGCCAGCTCGAGCGGGATGGCGACGTTCTCGAGCGCGGTGAGCGTCGGGATCAAGTGGAAGGACTGGAACACGTAGCCGATCTTCGCGAGGCGGAGCCGGGCGAGGGCGTCCTCGCCGAGGGCGGCGAGATCGACACCGTCCACCCGGATGGAGCCGGCCGTCGGACGATCGAGCCCGGCGATCAGCCCGAGGAGGGTGGACTTGCCGCTCCCGGACGGGCCCGTGATCGCCACGAACTGGCCCGGGAGCACGTCCAGCGTGACGCCGTCCAGGATGGTCACGACGCCGGCGGCGCTCCGGAGCCGCATGACAAGGTCGCGGACCTGGACCATCCGCACCTCATATTACACTGTACGCATGCGGGGACTTCGGACAGGCGGGATCGTGCTGGTGCTCGGCCTCCTCGCCGGGCTCGCCCTGCCGGCTCGAGGGAGCGAGCGCGTCGTCGTCGCCTTCGGCGACAGCCTGACGGCGGGCCTCGGCGTGGCCGCCGACGAGGCGTGGCCCGCCCTGGTCGAGGCCCGGCTCAGACGCGAGGGCTACCCGTACCGCGTCGTGAACGCCGGCGTGAGCGGAGATACGACGGCCGGCGGTCTCCGCCGGGTGGACTGGGTGCTGCGGAACCGGCCCGAGATAGCCGTGGTCGCGCTCGGCGCGAACGACGGGCTCCGGGGCCTGGCGACCGACGCCATGGAGACCAATCTCGTCGCGATCGTCGAGCGCCTCCGGGCCGGCGGGGCGCGTGTCCTCGTCGCGGGGATGGAGGTGCCGCCCAACTACGGGGCGGCGTACACGCGCGCGTTCCGCGGGGTGTTTCCCGACGTCGCGCGGCGGACGGGGTCGGCGCTGATCCCGTTCCTTCTCGACGGCGTCGCGGCCGACCCTCGCCTGAACCTGGCCGACGGCATTCACCCCAACGCCGCCGGCCACCGGGCCATCGCCGAGCACGTCTGGCCCCACCTGGTCGCGCTGCTCACGCGATGAGGCGACCCAGCCCCGTGGCAGCCGCGATGACCGTACGGCGAGTCCGGGCCACGAGCGCCCGGGGCGGCGTCAACCGCCGGGGGCGGTGGGCGGCGCTCCTCGCGAGCGCCCTCGTCCTTGCGGGCTGCGCTGGCACCGCGCCCACGCCAGTGACGGACAATCGAAAGCCGCTCGCCTTCGGGCCCGACGCGGATCTCGGAGCCTCGGCCCGGCTGGTCGCGGCTCGCGCCGAGAGCGCCGAGGTGGTGTACCTCGGAGAGCTTCACGACAACCCGCAGCACCACGCCATCCAGGCCGGGATCCTCGAGGCCCTGCTCGCGGCCGGCGTCCGTCCCGCGCTCGCGTTCGAGATGGTCCCGGAGACCCGGCAGGCGGCGCTGGAGGCCGCGGTCCGGAGCGACGCGGGCCCGGCCGAGGTCGATCGGCAGCTCGGCTGGAGCGATCAGGGCTGGCCTGACTTCGCCATGTACTGGCCTCTCTTCGAGCTCGCGCGGAAGCACCGGCTCCCCGTCGTGGGAACGGATCTGGACCCCGCCGTCGCCCGTCGGATCGGCCGTGACGGCCTCGGCGCCGCGGGACCGGATCCCGCGCGGCTACGCTCGGCTCTCCGGGATGATCCGGTGCGGGACCAGGCGATCGCGCGGCGGCTCCGGGCGGCCCACTGTGACCAGATCACCGAGGATCGCGCGACCCGGATGCTCGAGGGCTGGTACGCGCGCAACGTGGTCATCGCGCGGCGGGTGAGCGGCGGCCTGGAGCGGGCGTCCCAGGTCGTCGTGATCATCGGGCGCGGCCACCAGTCGCCGGGCGGAGTGCCGGAGCAGCTCGGCGCGCTCCGGCCCGGGACCCGTCAGCTCGTGGTCGGTCTCTTCGAGGGAAAGGCCGATGGGGCCACCGAGCCCTTGTCCGACGTCGCGTGGGTGACGCCGGGCCGCTCGCGTCCTAACCCCTGCCTCTCCCTTCCCCAGCGCCTCGGCGGGCTCACCCGAGAAGGAGCGAAGCGATGACCGGCGGCGATGCGCTCGTCCAGACTCTGCTCGCCCACGGCGTCACCCAGGGCTTCGGCGTCCCGGGTGAGAGCTACCTCGCCGTCCTGGAGGGGCTCCGCCGCGAGCGGGCGCGCTTCCGTCTGGTCGTCACCCGTCACGAGTCGGGCGCGACCTTCGCGGCCGAGGCGTATGGCAAGCTCGCGCGACGCCCGGCGGCCGCCTTCGTCACCCGCGGTCCGGGGGCGACCAACGCCGCGATCGGGATCCACACGGCGATGCAGGATTCGACGCCCGTCCTCCTCTTCGTCGGTCACGTGCCGACCCACGCCAAGGGGCGCGAGGCGTTCCAGGAGATCGACTACCACCGCATGTACGCGCCTGTCGCCAAGGCGGTGCTGGAGCCGGAGTCAGGCGCCGACGTGGCCGAGTGCACGGCGCGGGCGATCCGGCTGTCCGTGGCCGGCCGGCCCGGGCCCGTCGTGGTGGTCCTACCGGAGGACGTCACCGAGGCGGGTGCGGGGGACGCGTCCATCCCCGTATCGCCCCCGCGTCTCCGCGCCGTGCCGGCGCCGGAGGGAGTGCGGGAGGCGGTGCGTCTCGTCGCCGGCGCGCGCCACCCGCTGGTGATCGCGGGCGAGATGGCGGCCTTCGAGGACGCCACCTCGGCGCTCGTCCGGTTCGCGGAGGCGAGCGGCGCCGGCGTCGTGACGGCATGGCGCCGCCAGGACACCTTCCCGAACGACCACCCCGCGTATCTCGGCCACTTCGGGATCGGTCGGGCGCCGTTCCAGCGGGAGGCGTGGGCAGCCTGCGACGTGGTGATCGCGGCCGGCACGCGGCTCGACGACATCACGACCGAGGAGTTCACGCTCCTCCGGTCCGACCAGCGTCTCGTTCACATCCACACGGATCCTGGCATCCTCGCGCGGTGGCGGGCCGACGTGCCGCTCTCGGCGGACACGGGCGTGACCCTCCTCGCGCTGGCCGGGGTCCTGGGTGGCCCGCTGCCGCCGGCTCGCCTCGCGTGGCGCGAGCGGCTCCCCGCCGAGTTCCTCGCCTTCACGCGGCCGGGGCAGGTGCCCGTGCGCGGCGCCGTCGATCCGGCGCGCGTGGTGGAGGCCGTGACGGCGGCCCTCCCCGCCGAGGCGATCGTGGTCAACGACGCGGGCAACTTCGCGGGCTGGGTGCACCGCTACCACCGCTTTCGCCTGCCGGGCACCCAGGCCGCGCCCTCCTCGGGCGCGATGGGCTACGGCGTGCCCGCGTCGATCGGCGCGAAGCTGGCCCGCCCGGACCGCCCCGTCGTGGCCTTCGTGGGAGACGGCGGGTTCCTGATGACCGGGCAGGAGCTGGTGACGGCCGTCCAGGAGGGGCTGCCGGTCAAGGTGGTGCTGGGAGACAACGGCGCTTACGGCACCATCGCCATGCACCAGCACAAGCGCATCGGTCCGGACGGCCTCTTCGCGGTCCACCTCCGGAGCCCCGACTTCGCGGCCGTCGCGCGGGCGTACGGCGTCGCCGCGTTCACGGTCGAGAAGACGGCGGAGTTCGCCGACGCGTTCGCGGCGGCGCTCGCGCATCCCGGCCCCGCGCTCGTCCACGTGAAGACGGATCTCCGGGACATCTCGCCCGCGGGCCCGCTTCCCGCTTGAGCGGGCTGCGCTTCTGGGCGCGTGTTGGGCCCCGGCCTGCGGGCTAGCAGGGCGGCGGTCGGACGGGCAGCTCCTGGTCCGGGATCGCTAGCCCGGTGAGTCTTACCTCGGTCTGACCGTCGAACGCCCGGATCCGCGCCTGCGCGAGCAGCTCGGTGAACGTCGCGGTCCCGCTGACGAATGCGGTGACCGCGGACTTCGGCAGGAAGACGACGAGGGTTTCGCCGATCGGCGGGTCGCTAGCCGGCGGCTTGACCCAGGTCAGGACGAGCCCGTAGCCCCCGACGCGAGCATCCGCATGAATGACCTTCCGTGCGCCGAGGTGCGCCGGCGCCAACACCCGACCGTCCTGGGCCTTGTACTCCGCGATCGGGAAGATCGCCTCCTCGGCCGACCGCTGGGGCCACCCTGCCCGGACCTCGAGGACCAGGACGGCGATCGTGGCCCCCGCCACCCACCAACGGGTCCGCCCTCTCATCGCCATCCAGCCGTCGCGCGCCATCCGCGTTCGCTAATTCTGGAAGACGGAGACGTAGACCGTGGCTCACTGCCCACCCCAGGGTACCCGAGAGCCGCAGCCCGCCGCAATTGGGACGCG
>JBGQGN010000038.1:0-13803 GCA_041497395.1 Methylomirabilia bacterium | reverse complement strand
TGGACTCGCTGTCCGTCATACGGCACCACAACTGGGTGTGGCAGAACCTGATCCACCCGCGACGACAGATCAAGGTGATGCCGGCAACCCGCGTCATCGCTCAGTTGGAACGGATGCCCCAGGCTGACAGGCATCCCTAGGCCGACATCCAAGGATTGGCCGATGGCGCTCGCCCTGGTCAGCAAGTTCGAGAACTCCGATCTCTGGCAACGCACGATGGCCACCGAGATTCCGGGCCTCGATTTCCGCGTCTGGCCGGACCTCGGCGACACGGCGCAGATCCGCATGGCCGCCTTCGACTACAATGCTCCGCTCGGTATCTTCGCGGGCATGCCGAACCTCGGCTGCGTCGTCTTCCTGGGTCACGGCGCCAACTACTTCCTGGAAAGACCTGATCTGCCGAGGGGCGTGCCGGTGATGCGGCTCAAGGACCCTGGCATCATCGGCTGCATGACTGAATACGTCTTGCTCTATCTACTGAGCCACCGCCGCTTCCAAGCCACGTATCGCCACTATCAGGCCGAGCGGCGCTGGCAGGAGCACATTCCGCCCTTTCCCAGTGACGTGCGGATCGCTGTTCTCGGCCTCGGCTCGATCGGGCAGCGGTTCGCCGAGGTCTTCGTCAATCTCGGCTACAAGGTCAACGGTTGGGCCCGCAGCCCGCACCAGTTGCCGGGCATCGACTGCCATCACGGACGCGATCAGTTGGCCGGCTGTCTCGCGCCTTGCGACTATGTCGTCTGCATTCTGCCCGAGACGACCGAGACGCGCGACATCATCGATGCCAAGACCTTGGCGTCGATGAAGCGAGGCGCCTACTTCATCAATGTCGGGCGGGGTCGGTTGGTCGTCGAGGAGGACCTGCTGGCAGCGCTCGATTCCGGCCAGCTCTCGGGTGCCGCGCTCGACGTCTTCCGCACGGAGCCGCTTCCGGCCGACAGCCGCCTTTGGGCGCATGCGAAGGTCGCGGTGACACCGCATGCAGCGGGCGTTGGACAACAGGGCTCGCTTGCCCACATCGCCGAGAACTACCGGCGACTCCTGGACGGCCGGCCGCTCGTCAATATCGCCGATCCCTCACGGGGATATTGACGCGTGCGTGGTCCCGCCCTGGCACCGCCGGGAGCTGGTCAGCGGCGGTTGCCGGGGCAACGGGAAGGGCGAAGCGGCAACGGCGCGGCGCGCGCCCGGGGGATCCATGCCATGAGCCTCAAGGTGGGCGGGGTCCTCTTGCTGCTCGTCGGGGTCCTCGCGGGGAGGGGCGCGATGGCTGAGCCGATGCTTCCGGTCTTGCGCTACGATCCCCCGGTCAACTTCTACCGGAGCGCGATCCAGCCCCCCGATGACTACGCCTTCAACGAGGCCGCCGCTTGGCTTCAGGTCTACCCCTTCCGGCCGTTCACGGGAGACATCCAGCAGATGTTTCGGCGGACCCTGCTGCGGGAGTGGATCGACCCGCGGTTCCGCGAAGGGGCTCCGGCGGCGCCGCCCACGATCGGCCGTGACAGTGTCCCCGGTGCGCAGGCAGTCCTGATCGCCCGCTTCAGCGAGAACGTGGGCGGACCGCCCAAGCCGCGCCTGCGCGTGGTGCTCATCGCCGGTGGCGCGGCCGCGATCGTGGACCTGTCGGCCCAGACCGCCGCGAGCTGGGAACGGGCCTGGCCCGCCATGAGTGCGACGCTGGCTTCACTGCGAGTGGACGCGGTGGCGGGGCCGCCATCGGTGGCGAGCGGACCGGGCGCCGCGGGACAGGTGTTGGCGGGGTTGTACCTCGGCACCCTGACGGACTACAGGCCGAATCTCCAGCGTCCCGTGGGCCAGGGGGATGCCGTCCGGGTCCTGCAATACTACCTCTTCTCGGCAGACGGGCGCGTCTACCGCGGGTTCGACCTGGCGCGGATACCTGGCGGCGATGTGAGCCGGTTCGACTACGAGGCGGCGCAGCGGGACGATCCCGACAATACCGGTCGATACACGGTGCAGGGGGAGGAGCTGCGCATCCGGATGGGTCGCCAGCTCGAGGAAACGATGACCGCGGCGATGCCCAGGGGAAACCGCCTGGTGATCAACAACGTCGGCTACCTGCGGCAATAGCCGACGTCAGACGGCGCGGCCATCGCCGCGCCAGTCAGCGCCTACAGCCAGCCGGTCTTGCGGAAGCGGTAGAAGAGGTAGACGTCGATGACTGCCATGGTCAGGAGCGCTACCGGGTACCCTAGACCCCACCGGAGCTCGGGCATGTGCTCGAAGTTCATGCCGTAGACGCCGGCGATCATCGTGGGGACGGCCACCAGCGCCGCGTAGGCGGCCAGCCGCTTCGTCGTCTCGTTCTCCTGCATGGTGCTGAGGGACAGGTGCACCGACATGGCCATGGTGACCATGTCCCGGATCGAGTCGATCGACTGATTGAGCCGCGACAGGTGGTCGTACACGTCCCGGAAATACTCGCCCATGCCCGCGCACATCTGCGGCACGCGGCCGCCGTGGAGCTTGCTGGACGCCTCGAGCAGCGGCCCCACCGCGTGCTTGAGCGTGACGAGCTTCTGCTTGATGCCGTAGAGCGCCTCGACCTGGGTGCGGGCGGCGCCGCCGGCGAAAATCCGCTCCTCGATCTGCTCGAGCTCGACCTCGATCGCGTCGATCAACGGGAAGTAGCGGTCCACCGCCGCGTCCATGAGCGCGTAGAGGACGTACCCGGAGCCATGGCGGAGCAGCTCGGGCTCCCGCTCGCATCGCGCGCGGACCTCGGCGAACCCCCGCTCGCTTCGGTGCCGCACCGAGAGGACGTAGTTTCGACCGACGAACGCGTCCACCTCGCCCACGCGGAGGTCGTCGCCGTCGGGCTCGATCGTCTGGATCACGGTGAAGAGCGAGTTCCCGTACTCCTCGACCTTCGGCCGCTGGTGGCCATGGCGGGCATCATCGACAGCGAGGGGATGCAGGTCGAACTCCTCCTGCATTTCCGCCAGCTCGGCATCCGTTGCGTCGCGGAGCGCCACCCAGACGAAGCAGTCGGGGCGGTTCACGTAGTCGTGAATCTCGCGCGGGGTGATCTCGGCGAGCCGCTTGCCGTCCTGGTAGGCGACGCAGGTGATGAGCATGGCCGTCGTCCGGCCCCATCTTAGCAGCGCGGCCGCGGACGGCCGCGCTACGTTTCAGCCAGCCAGGCGATGACCGAGTGGCGCTCACCCCGGCTCACGGGCGTGACCTCGTGGAGGACGTCCGAGCGGAAGGCGACCAGAAGGCCGGTCTCGGCGCGCAGGGGGTCGTCGGCTCGAGTCAGGCGGCGGTCCAGCCCCCGTCGATCACGAGCGTCTGGCCGGTGACGTAGGCAGCCCCCTCGCTCGCGAGGTAGACCGCAGCGGCGGCGACCTCCGCGAGGGTGCCCCGCCGGCCGGCCGGCGTGACGGCGCGGATGGCGTCCTCGCTCGCGCCCACGCCGCCCGTCATGGGTGGCGCGTCGGCGCCCAGGATGCGGGCGGAGTTGGGCCGGAGGCCGGTCTGGATCGCCCCGGGGCAGATCGCGTTGACCGTGACGCCGCGGCCGGCGTACGTGATGGCGAGCTGACGGGTGAGGCCGACGACGCCGTGCTTGGCCGCCGTGTAAGCCGGCCCGCCGCCCGACCCCACCAGCCCGGCGACCGAGGCGACATTCACGATCCGGCCCCGGCCGGCGGGCAGGATCTCGGCCAGGGCGCGCTTGCACCCCCAGAACGTGCCGGTGAGGTCGATCGCGACGACTCGCTCCCAGAGCGCGGGAGACATCTGGTCGGCGGGCGTGTAGCCATCGAGGACCCCGGCCGCGTTCACCATGATCGCGAGCGGGCCGAGCATCCGCACCGATTCCGCCACGGTGCGGTCGACATCGGCCCACCGGCTGACGTCGGCCTCGAGGAACACCGCGCGGCCGCCGCCGGCCTGGATGCCCGCAGCGGCGTCCCGGCCCCCGTCGGCCAGGAGATCGACCAGGGCGACCGGCGCACCCCCGGCGGCGAGAGCCTCGGCGATCGCGCGGCCGATCCCCGATCCGCCGCCCGTCACGATCGCCGCCCCGGGGACGAGAGCGCTCACGACGCGTCGAGGCTCCGAGCCGGGGCGAGCGCCGCCATGATCTCGAGCGTCCGCTCCACCGGCCAGGCGTGGAGCAGGACGTTCGCCTCCAGGAAGAGCTCGGTCAGCCCGAGCTCGGCGTAGCGCCGGATGTCGTCGCGGATCTCGTCGAGCGAGCCGCAGAGGGGCCGGCGATTCGGGCCCTGCGAGGCGCCGGAGGGGTGGAACGTCCCGCGACAGACCACCTGGAGCCGCGCGGGATCGCGCCCGGCCTGCTCCGCGGCTGTCCGCAGCTCCTTCACGAGCGGTGCGACGCCGTCGAGTGGCATGTTCCCGCCGCTGAAGCCGTCGCCGAAGGCCACCGCGCGCCGGACGGCGGCCGTGCCGTAGCCCCCGATGGTGATCGGCGGGTGGGGGACCTGGAGCGGCCGCGGCCGGACGAAGGCGCGCGGCACTCGGTAGAACTCGCCCCGGAACTCGACCGGCTCCTCCGTCCAGATCGCCTTGAGACACGCGAGGAACTCGTCGGCGCGCCGCCCGCGCTTCTCGTAGGGCACTCCGACCGCGTCGTACTCATCCCGCGACCAGCCGAGGCCGAGCCCGACGTCGAGGCGGCCACCCGAGACCTGGTCAAGCGTGGCGAGCTGCTTGGCGAGCACGACCGGCGTGTAGTAGGGCATGACGAGGACGCTCGTGCCGAGGCGGATGCGCGACGTCACGCCCGCCACGAACGCGAGCGAGACCACCGGATCGGCCACGGACTCGAAGCAGTCCGGCCACGGGCGCCCGGGCATCGGCGGGTAGTCGTTCTGCGGCGCGACCGGGAAGAGGAGGCGTTGCAGCACCCAGAGCGAGTGGTACCCGAGGCGCTCGGCTTCCTGTGCGACGCGCACCTGGTTGGCGGGCGTGGCCCACGCGCCGGCCACGGGAAGAGAGAAGCCGAGCTTCATCGAGGACGTCACGCGGCGCATGATACGCGATCGGTCGCAGCGTCGGGAAGGCCGCGCGAGGGTATCATGTCCCCCGTGCTGGAGAGACCGGAGACCCACTCGACCGGTTACCGAACCCGGTACTGACCGCAAGGAGAGGCGCATGGGCAGGCTCGAGGGCAAGGTCGCGATCGTCACCGGCGCGACGAGCGGCATGGGGAAGCGCACGGCGGAGCTGTTCGTCGAGGAGGGCGCGACCGTGATCCTCGCGGGCCGCCGGGAGGCGGAGGGCGAGGCGGCCGCCCGCGCGCTCGGGCCCCGCGCCCAGTTCGTCCGGACCGACGTCGCGCGCGAGGACGACGTCCGGCGGCTGGTCGGCGCCGCGGTCGATCGTCACGGGCGGCTCGACTGCCTCTTCAACAACGCCGGCGGCCCCGGCCCGCGCGGCGGGATCGAGACGATCCCGCTCGACGCCGCCGAGCGGTCGATGGCGGTGAACTTCGGCGGCGTGCTCCTCGGCATGAAGCACGCGGCCCCGATCATGATGCGCCAGCACTCCGGCAGCATCATCAACAACGCGAGCGTGGCCGCCAGCCGCGCGGGCTACTCGTCGTCCATGATCTACAGCGCGGCCAAGGCCGCCGTCGTCCAGCTCTCCCGGTGCGTGGCGATGGAGCTCGGAGAGCACAGCGTGCGCGTGAACTGCATCTCCCCCGGCGCGATCGTCACCGGCATCCTGCTGAAGGCGCTCGGGCTTCCGCCCGAGCGTGCCGATGACGTCGCCTTGGCGCTCACGGAGCGGTTCGCGGCTCAGCAGCCCATCCCGCGGGCGGGCTCGGTCGACGACATCGCCCACATGGCCGTCTTTCTCGCGAGCGACGAGTCGTCGTTCGTGACGGGCCAGGACATCGTCGTCGACGGCGGCCAGATCAGCGGACGGCTGTGGACACCCCAGCAAGAGGGGCTCCGCCAGCTGAAGCAGGCGTTCGGCCTGCCGGCGGAGGGCTGAGATGGCCGCTGCGCCCGCGTCCCTCCTTCCGGGCCCCGACCCGAGCTACCGCTTCCTGCCAGGCGGCGAGCCCTACTCGTCCGGTGTCGTCGCCACGCCGGGCTGGGAGGTGATCCACGCGACCCTCCAGGCGCCAGTGCCGTGGCGCGAGGGTTTCGCGGCGATCGAGCGGCATCTCCGAGGGCTCGGCCGGCCCCGGACCGCACTCTGCGCGGTCGAGCTGCGCGTCCCGACCCCGCTGACCTTCTCCGGCTTCGCCGAGTTCAACCGGGGCTACCGCGCGCTGCTCGGGGAGTGGGGGCTCCTCGTGGACGGGCGGAACCCCGTGGCGCGGACCAACGTGGCGCCCGTGGTGGGGCCGCCGCCGGAGCCCTCGCTCTATGCGTTCTCGCATACCGTTGCGGTCGAGGCACCCGGGCGGCCGACGTTCGTCGCGGCGGGGTCGGGGGAGCTCCGGCCGGGTCCGGCCTCGCGGGCGAGCGTCGTCCGCCCCGACGAGACGTCGCCCGACGCGCTGAGGGAGAAGGCCGCGTACGTGATGGGCGTCATGCAGGCGCGGCTCACCGGGCTCGGCGCCACGTGGGCGGACGTGACGGCGGTGGGTGTCTACACCGTGCATCCGCTGGAGAGCTTCCTCGCGACGGAGGTGCTCGCGGCGATGGGCCCGGCGGCGATCCACGGCGTCCACTGGCACCTGTCTCACCCGCCGATCGCGGGCCTGGCCTACGAGATGGACCTCCGCGGTGTCCGGCGCGAAGTGCGCCTCTCGGCGAGTCCGGCATGAATGTCGTGAAGCGCTTCCGGCCCGGAAGTTCGCGCGCGCGTCGCTCGCTGCTCGATTCCAGCGTGCCGGCCACCGTGGCCAGGGCTGTCGTCCCCGGCGTGGCGGTGGGCGTTCGCGTCGGTCCGGGCGGCCGGATCGCGTCCGGACTCGGCGCCAGGATTGCCGCCAGGATTGCCGCTAGGATCACCGGATGAGCGCGACGGGGTCTCCGGGTCGACACCGGCAGGCCGGCTCGCGGCACCACGGCAGCGGCCACGGCGTGCCTGGCGGCTTCGGCGCGCACGGGAACCCGCGTGATTTCCAGCTCATGCTGGGCCGGCTCGAGGATCCGGCCCGCCTGCGGTGGCAGCGTCCTGCGCGCGTCGTGCAGGCGCTCGGTCTCCGCTCCGGCCAGACGGTCGCCGAGATCGGCGCGGGCTCCGGGTACTTTGTGCGACGGCTCGCGCGAATCGTGGGACCGCGGGGGCGCGTCTATGCCGTCGACGTGGAGCCGCGGATGCTGCCGATCCTGATCGAGCGACTTCGCCGTGGAAGGATCAAGAACGTCACGCCCGTCCTCGGCCAGGACGACGACCCGCTCCTGCCCGCGCGCTCGTGCGACCTGGTCCTGGTCGTGAACACGTACCACCACTTCCGGGGCGGGCCGCGCTACCTCCGGCGGCTGCGCCGGCTGCTCCGGCCGGGAGGCCGGCTCGTGAACGTCGACTTCCATCGCCGGGAGACACCGGTCGGCCCGCCGGTCGAGCGCCGCGTCGCGCGCGAGACCTTCCTCCGGGACGCGCGCCGGGCGGGCTTCCGCCTCGTTCGCGAGGCGACGTTCCTCCCCTATCAGTACTGCCTGGTCCTGGCCCCTCTTGCCCGCTTCACCGCGTCCTGATATCAAGAGGCGGCCAATGGTCGCTCGCGTGGAACAGAGACCAAACGACAGAGGGCCGGCCTTGCACACGCCCCCGCATCCCACGCTGCGCGAGTACTACGACGCGAACGAGTCGCGGCAGGGGTTCCTGAACGAGCTGTTCGACCGCACGGCCTACCGGTACCGGGCGATCGACAAGGTCGTCGGGTTCGGCTCGGGTCTCTGGTATCGCCGGCTGGCTCTTCGCGACGCGGGTCTCGGACCGGGCATGAAGGTGCTGGACGTCGCGTGCGGCCCCGGATTGACCACCCAGTGCGCGCTCGACCTGGTGGGCTCGACCGGCTACGTCGTCGGGCTCGATCCCAGCTCCGGCATGCTCCACGAAGCGCGGAAGGGGCCGTGCCGCAACCTGATCCAGGGAGTGGGGGAGCAGCTGCCGTTCCCGGACGCCACCTTTGATTTCCTGAGCATGGGATACGCCCTCCGTCACCTGTCCGACCTGCGCGTGGCCTTCCGCGAGTACCGCCGGGTCCTCAAGCCTGGCGGCATCGTCCTCCTGCTGGAGATCTCCCGCCCGCGCTCGCTCGCCCTCCGGGCGGTGTCACGCTTCTACATCAAGACCGTCATGGGCGTGGTCTTCGCCACGGCGACGGGCAACCAGGACATGCGTACCCTGATGGCCTACTGGTGGGACACGACCGAGCACTGCGTCGCACCGGAAGCCATCCTGTCGGCCCTCGGTGACGTGGGTTTCGCCGAGTGCGGCCTACGGGAGCAGTTCAGCGGCCTGCTCCGAGACTATCGCGCGGTCAAGGCCTGACCGGATCGGTTCCCGCCCGCCGCGCCAGGGCCCGGTGACGGCCTGGCCGCCATCGGGCCGCGCGGCGATCCCGACACGAGGAGACCCACCGTGAGCGTGAACGCGACGACCATCGATCCTAGCCCCGATCTCCTCGTGGGAGAGGGCGACCGGCCGGGCTGGAATCAGCCGGACCGGCGCCGTCGCGCCTTCCACAACATGCACATGGTGTTCCGCTACAGCCTCGGCATCCGGGCGCCCGAGGTGCTTCGGCTCGGGAAGGTCGTCGATCGCCGGATCGGCGACCTGGCGAGCGTTCGCCGGCTCACCGGGACCACGTACTTCTCCGGCATGGTGGCCGTGCGCGGCGGCGATGTCCTCTTCGAGCGCTATGCCCCCGACTTCGGGCCGCACCAGCCGCACAGCGTCCAGTCGATCACGAAGACCACCATGAATCTCGTGATCGGCCTCCTGGTGGAGCGGGGCAAGGTCGACCTCGGCAGGGAAGTGCGTCACTACCTGCCCGAGATCGGATCCGGCTACGCCACCGCGACGGTGCAGGACGTGCTCGACATGAACGTGATCAACGACTACTCGGAGGACTACAGCGATCCGCTCGCGAGCGTGTTCCTCCAGGAGGTCGCGATGGGCTGGCGGCTGCCAGGCCCGGGCGCCCGTGAGGTCCCGAACCGTGAGTTCGTGCGCGGGATCAAGAGCGCGGACGTGACCAACCGGACGGGCCTCGTGCAGTACAAGTCGGCCAACACCGACGTGATCGGGGAGATCGCCGAGCGGGTCAGCGGCAGACCGCTCCGGGACATGCTGATCGACATCGTCGAGGCGGCGGGCCTCGAGGGCACTTTCCACATCGGGACGGATCGCGCCGGCACGCCCATCATCAACGGCGGGGCGTGCGTCACCGCCCGGGACCTCGCCCGCTACGCGCTCCTCTTCGTTCGCGGGGGTCGCGGGGTGGGCGGGCAGCAGGTGGGAAGCCGCGCCTTCATCGAGACGACGCGCGCCAGGAAGGGCGTACCCTACGCCGCACCCCGCGACTGGCAGCGCTACACCAACCATACGGTGACCGACGGGCAGTGCCTGGGTCACGGTGGATACGGCGGCCAGTACATGCTGGCCAATCCCGACACCGGGGTGGTGGTCGTCTTCTTCAGCGTGCTCGAGAACGCCGACGCGTACGACGCGGGCTACTCGGCCGAGGTGATCCGGATGGCCGAGGAGATCACCAGGCTCCCGACCTAGTCGCGTCCGCCTGCAGGCCTCCTTCCAGGGCCGGCCGTCGACGAGAGTGCCGGCGCCCGGGATCGCGAGGTGGTTCGTGCACATCTTCGAACATCTGACAGCCAGCAAGTCCGGAAGCATGAGGCCTGTAGGCGGCCCGGCGGAATCGTGGCGGGCGATATCGGAAGCGCGCTCGCCGACACGGCAGCTCGCATGGCGAACGGAGTGCCTTTCGAGGCACAGGGGGTGCGAACGTTGCTTAGGCACGTCACCTTGACACGTCAGTCTGCGGGACGCTAGTCTCGCGGTGGCGCTCAAGGGTGAGCGCACCGCTTTCCAATGGCTCCATCGAGGGGGATGCTCATGCGAGGACGTAGATTCGCGGGTGGGCTGACGGTGATGCTCGCCGTGGCGGTGCTCGGGATCCCGGCCGGTGCTCTCGCGCAGCCGCGAGGTCAGCTCGTGGCGGCGCTCGATTCCGACCGGGAGACGCTCGATCCGCACCAGGCCACGGGAACCATCGACTACATGGTGCTCATGCACGTCTTTGATCACTTGATCGCGCGGAATCCTGAGAGCATGAAGCTCGTGGGCGGTCTCGCGGAGTCATGGCGAACGCTCGACGACCTTACGTGGGAGTTCAAGATCCGCAAGGGCGTCAAGTTCCAGAACGGTGAGCCCGTCGACGCGCAGGCGGTGAAGTTCAGCATCGACCGCGTGCTCGACCCCGCCCAGAAGTCATACCTCCGGGACCGCTTCAAGGGGATCACGTCGGTCCAGGTTGCCGATGACCTGACCGTCCGCCTCAAGACCGAGAAGCCCAATCCGGTGCTCCTCGAGCGCCTGACGAACCTCGCCATCCTGCCGCCCGCCTACGTCAAGGAGAAGGGGGACGCTTTCATCGCGAAGAACCCGGTCGGGAGCGGGCCGTATCGCTTCGTCGAATGGGCTCGCGGGCAGCGTCTCGTCGTGGAGGCGAGCCCGAGTTACTGGGGTCCGCAGCCCGCGGTGAAGACGCTCGTGTTCCGGCCCATTCCGGAGGTTGCGACCGCGATCGCCGAGATGATGGCCGGCAGCGTGGACTTCATCCGCCTGGTGCCGCCGGATCAGATCCCCGCCATCGAGGGCTCGGGGAAGGCGTACATCACGACGGCTCCGATCATCCGCGTGATCTTCCTCAACTTCGACGTGGCTGGCCGCGCCGCCGCTGGTCCCACGCAGAACATCAAGGTCCGCGAGGCGATCTCTCACGCCATCGACGTGGACGGCATCATCACTCACGTCCTTGGGGGCCGTGGGCTCAAGCTGGGGACGGTCGTCAACCCGATGAAGTTTGGCTACGACGCCTCGATCAAACCGGTGACGTACGACCCCGCGCGGTCGAAGCAGCTGCTGGCCGAGGCGGGCCTGGCGAGCGGCACCAAGCTTGAGTTCATGACGTACAGCGGCAGCATCATCGCGTCCCGACAGGTCGGCGATGCCGTGTCCGGGTACCTGAACAAAGTCGGCATCCAGACGAACCACCAGCACATCGAGGACATCGGACTGTCGTCGAACCTCGAGCGCACCGGCAAGCTGAAGGACATCTACCTGGCGAGCTGGGGGAGCTGGTCGGTCTTCGACGCCGACATGATCCTGTACCCGCGCTTCCACTCGTCGGAGGCGTTCGCGTACGTGCGGGATCCCAAGCTCGACGAGTGGCTCGACATCGGGCGCAACACCGTCAATCCCGGGAAGCGGATGGAAGCGTACCGCCAAGTCCAGCGGTACGTGGCCGACAACTACCTGGTCTTCCCGATGTATGCGCAGACGTCGGTCATGGCGGTGTCGAACAAGCTCAACTACAAGGCCGCGTCGGACGAGACCATCGCGCTCTGGCGGGCCACCTGGAAGAACTGACCGCGCGGGGTCCATCGGTCTCGGCACCGGCCGCCGGATAAACGGCGGCCGGCGCCCATCCCGTCGTGCGCACCTACGTCCTGGAGCGGCTCGTCGACACCGGCCTCACCTGTGTTGCGATCTCGTTCGTCGTGTTCGTGTTCCTGCACCTCGCGGGGGATCCCGCCAACGTGCTGCTCCCCCCGGAGGCCTCCAAGGAGGCGGTGGCGGACCTCCGGCGGAGCCTCGGTCTCGACGACCCGTTCTTCGTCCAGTACGGACGGTTCCTCGGCAACGCCCTCCGCGGGGAGTTCGGCGATTCCTTCATCATCCGGGACAAGGCCCTCTCGATCCTGCTGGAGCGGGCGCCGGCCACGATGGAGCTCGCGGTGGCCGGTCTCCTGGTCGGCGTGGCGCTCGCCGTGCCGCTCGGCATCCTGGCAGCCTATCGCCCCCGGAGCTGGGTCGATCACCTGGCGTCGATCGTCTCGGTAGTGGGCCAGGCTGTCCCGACGTTCTGGCTCGGCATTCTCCTGATTCTCGTGTTCGCCGTGTGGTCCCGGCTGGTTCCGGTGTCGGGGCGATCGGGCTTCCGCAGCCTCATCCTGCCGGCGGTGTGCCTCGGGTTGTACCTCGCTCCGATCATGATGCGACTGGTGCGGTCGGGCATGCTGACCGTGCTGGCGCAGGACTATGTCCGGACGGCGCGCGCCAAGGGGGTATCCGAGGGTCTGATCCTGTGGAAGCACGCCTTCAAGAACGTCAGCATCCCGCTGGTGACGATGGTGGGGCTCCAGTTCGGCCGGCTCCTGGCGGGCACGGTCGTCATCGAGATCGTCTTCGCGTGGCCCGGCATTGGCTTCTTGACGGTGAAGGCGGTGCGAACGCTCGACTACCCGGTCGTGCAGGCGGCGGTCGTGGTCGTCGGTGCCGCCATCGCACTCGTCAACCTCGTGACCGACGTGGTCGTCGGCTGTCTCGATCCCCGCATCCGGTATGGATGAGGCCCGGCCCTGGCGTCGCGGCCGCCTTCGCGCCTGCTGGACGGGCTGGGCAGGGGCGCTGCTGGTGAGTCTGATGGCGCTGTGCGCCCTCTTCTCTCCCCAGCTCTCGCCGCACGACCCGTTCAGCCAGGACGTGGCGGCGCGGCTCCGGCCGCCGATGTGGGCGGGTGCCGGTAGCGCGGAGCACCCCCTCGGGACGGATCACGTGGGACGGGACTACCTGAGCCGGATCATCTACGGCGCCCGCGTGTCCCTGGCGGTCGGCCTGCTGGCGGTGCTGTGCTCGGGCGGGATCGGCGTAGCGGCCGGGCTGGTGATGGGCTTCTACGGTGGTGCCGCGGACCGCGTGCTGAGCTTCCTCGCGAACGTGACTCTCACGTTTCCGTTCATGCTGCTGGCCATCGTGGTGATCGCGCTCATGGGCGCGGGGTTCGTCAACATGGTTCTGGTGCTGGGCGTGACCAGCTGGCCGATCTACGCGCGTGTCATCCGGAACGAGGTGCTGGGCCTCCGCGAGCGCGACTTCGTCCAGGCCGAAGTCGGCTTGGGCAGCTCGAGCCTCCGGATCCTCCTGGGTCACATCCTGCCGAACCTTGCAAACCTCCTGATCGTGCTGGCGAGCGTCGAGGTGGCGCGGATGATCATCGTCGAGTCATTCCTCTCGTACCTCGGCCTCGGGGTGCCGCCCCCCACACCCTCGTGGGGAGGCATGCTCAGCGAGGGGCAGCTCTACGTGTTCACGTCGGCGTGGCTGGCGATGTTCCCGGGGCTGGCGATCTTCGCCACGGTGCTCGGCGTCAACCTGGTCGGCGACGCCCTCCGGGATCTCCTGGATCCCCACATGAAGACGGTGACGGCCGGATAATCGGTCGACCCTGAGAGGACCCGCATGTCCGACCTCGTGCTCAGCCACGCGCTCCTGCTCGATCCCCTGGCCGGCCGGCTCCTCCCGGACCGGCACATCGTCGTGGAGGGCGGCCGCATCGCCGACGTCGCCGAGCGCGCGCCCCGGTCCCCGAAGGGCCGCGTCATCGACGTGCGGGGCCGCGTGGTGATGCCCGGCCTGTGCGACGGCCACGTCCACGTGACCGCGGTGACACCCGATTTCGCGCTCCTCCGCCGGTGGTCGTCGACATACGTCGCCTCCCGGGCGGGTCACGTCCTGCGGGAGATGCTCCTCCGGGGATTCACCACCGTGCGGGACGTGGGCGGCGCCGACTGGGGCCTCGCACGCGCGATCGAGGAGGGCCACCTG
>JBGQGN010000037.1:0-13847 GCA_041497395.1 Methylomirabilia bacterium | reverse complement strand
TCGCCAGGTGACGGCGCCGGTCCGCTGGACCGACTGCGTCGCGCGCATGGCCCGCGAGGGATGCCGCACGTTCCTCGAGGTTGGGCCAGGGAAGGTCCTGACCGGGCTCCTGAGACGGATCGACGGCGCACTCACGGGCATCGCGGTCGAGGACGTGGCCGACCTCGACAAGGCGCTGGCGGCGCTGGGGGCCCAGTCGTGAGCGACTCGGCCACCTCCGGTCAGCCTCTCGAGGGCCGCGTCGCCCTCGTCACCGGCGGGACGCGTGGGATCGGGCGCGCCATCGTGGAGGCCCTTCTCGACGACGGCGCGACGGTGGCGTTCACGGGCCGGGATGCCGCGAAGGTCGAGGAGATTGCCGCGGGGCTCGAAGGACGCGCGGGGAAGGTCCTCGGCCTGGTGGCCGAGATGGGCCGGGGCGAGGACGTCCAGCGGATCGTGGCCGAGACGGACAAGCGGTTCGATCGGATCGATCTCCTCGTCAACAACGCCGGCATCACGAAGGACGGCCTCCTGATCCGGATGAAGGACGCGGACTGGGACGAGGTCCTCGGCGTCAACCTCCGGGCCGCGTTCCAGGCGACCCGGGCGGCTGCACGCCTCATGATCCGGCAGCGGTCCGGCCGGATCGTCAACGTGACCTCGGCGGCGGGCGTCATGGGCACGCCCGGTCAGGCCAACTACGCAGCCGCCAAGGCGGGGCTGATCGGACTCACCAAGTCCACGGCACGAGAACTGGCCCATTGGGGTATTCTGGTCAACGCCGTCGCGCCGGGCCTGATCGAGACGGACATGGCCGCGGCCCTGTCCGGCGAGATGCGGCAGGCGTACGTCGGCCAGATCCCGCTGAAGCGGATCGGGACTGCGCGCGAGGTGGCGGAGGTCGTCCGGTTCCTGGCCTCTGAGGGGGCGAGCTACATCACGGGCCAGGTCATCCACGTCAACGGTGGGCTGTACATGTGAGGAGGTGAGGGACGGAGATGGCTACGAGCGACAAGCCGGTCGAGGAACGGGTCAAGGCGATCATCGTCGAGCAGCTCGGTGTCGAGGAGAACGACGTGGCCCCGGCCGCGAAGTTCATCGAGGATCTCGGCGCGGACTCCCTGGACACGGTGGAGCTCGTGATGGCGTTCGAGGAGGAGTTCGACATCGAGATCCCGGACGAGGACGCCGAGAAGATCACGACGGTGGGTGACGCGATCCAGTACATCAAGGAAAACACCTAGGACCCCGGGGCGCCCCGAGGCGCCAGCGACGCCAGAGACGCCAGCGACGCCATTGACGGAGGTAGCGGGGCCGATGGGACCGGACGGCGGCAAGACACGGGTCGTGGTGACGGGACTGGGGGCGGTGACGCCCCTGGGGAACTCCGTCCCGGAGTACTGGCGCGCCATCTGCGAGGGCCGGTCGGGGGTCGGACCCATCACCCGGTTCGACCCCAAGCGCCTCGACGCGAGAATCGCCGCCGAGGTCAAGGGCTTCGATCCGCTGAAGGTGATCGAGAAGAAGGAGCTCAAGAAGCTCGATCTCTTCATCCAGTATGCGCTCGCCGCGGGAGTGGAGGCCGTCGAGGACGCCAAGATCGACTTTTCCCAGGTGGACCCCACGCGTGCCGGAGCCCTCGTCGGCTCCGGGATCGGCGGCATCCTGTCCATCCTCGAGTGGCACCGGGTGCTTCTCGAGAAGGGGCCGAGCCGGATCTCCCCATTCTTCATCCCGTCGCTCATCGTCAACATGGCGTCCGGGCAGCTCTCGATCCGGTACAAGCTGAAGGGGCCGAACTCCTCCGTGGTGACCGCCTGCGCGACGGGCAACCACGCGATCGGCGATGCGTTCAAGATCATCCAGCGGGGTGACGCCGACCTGATGGTCGCCGGGGGCTCGGAGGCGATCATCGACGAGCTCCCGATCGGGGGGTTCGCGCAGATGAAGGCGCTGTCCACGCGGAACGACGAGCCGGCGCGGGCCTCGCGGCCGTTCGACGCCGATCGCGATGGATTCGTGCCTGGCGAGGGGGCGGGGATCGTGGTGCTGGAGCACGCCGAGCACGCGCGCCGGCGCGGCGCGCACATCTACGCGGAGATCGTCGGTTACGGCATGACGGCTGACGCCTACCACATGACCGCGCCCGACCCGGACGGTGATGGGGCCGTTCGCGCCATGACGGGCGCCCTGCGGGACGGGGGCGTCCGGCCCGAGGACGTGGGGTACGTCAACGCCCACGGCACCTCGACCCCGTACAACGACAGGACGGAGACCCTGGCGATCAAGCAGGTGTTCGGCGACCACGCGCGGCGGCTCGCCGTGTCGTCGACCAAGTCGATGACCGGCCACCTCCTGGGCGCCGCGGGCGGCATCGAGGCGATCGTCACGGTGCTCGCCCTCCAGCAGGGCATCCTGCCGCCGACGATCAACTACGAGACGCCCGACCCGGAGTGCGACCTCGATTACGTGCCGAACGTCGCGCGGAAGGCCGAGGTCGAGTTCGCGATCTCGAACGGCTTCGGGTTCGGCGGCACCAACGCGACCCTCGTCTTCCGGCGCTGGCGCGCCTGACCGGCGCGGCCCGCGGTTCCGGATCCGTTCCCGAGGGGCAATCGGCTCGATCCTGGCCAGGTGAGGCGCCGCGCGGCCCCGCCCCGCGGCCAGGGGAGGTCGAGACCGAGGCGCTGGCCGCGCTTTCGGCGCGGCTCGGCCTCCCGGGGCTCTCCGAGCTCCTGCTCCAAGGCCCTGACCCATCCCTCGTACGCGCACGAGCATCCACCCGCCGAGCACAACGAGACCCTCGCCTTCCTGGGCGACGCCGTCCTCGGGCTCGTCGTCGCGGACCTCCTGGTCCAGCGTGACCCCGGCGCCGGGCCCGGGCCGCTGACGGTTCAGCGGGCGGAGATCGTCTCGACGCGCGGCCTGGCCGCCTGGGCGCGAGAGCTAGGGGTGGACGCGTGTCTCCGCCTCGGCCGCGGGGAGGCGCAGCACGGCGGACGGGACAAGGAGTCGGTGCTCGCGAGCGCGCTCGAAGCCGTGGTGGCCGCCCTCTACCTCACTGGCGGGCTCGCCGCGGTGTTGCCGCTCGCCGGCCGGCTCATGCGAGCCGGGGAGGCGCCGCCGGGACTCTGACGGACGCCGTGATAGGCTGAACCTGAGGAACGTCCCGTGCCCCTCTGGTCTCGCCGCCCCCCCGAAGAGCCCCCGAGCTGGGAAGAGCTGTTCCCGATCGAGGCGCTGCTCCGGAGCCAGCTCGACGACGTCCTGATCGTCCAGGAGCGGCGGCTCGTCGGGCGCTCGCTCGCCTTCGGGGGCCGCCTCCTCGTGAAGCCCGATGTGGCGGTCGAGCGCCTCCGGCCCCGTCTGGCGCGCCACGGGTACACGCCGTTCCTCCGAGAGGATCAGGGAACCGTGTGGGTGCACGCGATCGCCCAGGCGGAGGTGGCCGAGCCGTCCCGCCAGCTCGTCCATCTCGGGCTATTTCTCGCCACGGTCGTCACGACGCTCCTCGCCGGCACCCTGATGCTCGGGGGGGTCCCGCTGGACGAGCTGTGGCGGAATCCGAGCCGGATCCTCGTCGGCCTGCCGTTCGCCGCGTCGCTCCTGGGGATCCTGGGCGTCCACGAGTTCGGGCACTACGCGCTCGGTCGCCGCCACGGGATGCCCGTGTCGCTGCCGTACTTCATTCCCGTGCCGCCGATCCCGCCCTTCCTCCTGGGGACCCTCGGCGCGGTAATCCGGCTCCGCGGCGCGATCCGCGACCGCCGGTCGCTGTTCGACATGGCGGTGGCGGGGCCGCTTGCCGGCCTGGTGGTCGCGGTGCCCGTGTACGTGCTCGGCCTCAAGCTGTCGACGGTGGTCCGGATCCCCCAGGGGCCGGTCGAGGGTGGATACGTCCAGTTCGGCGACGCCCTGCTCCCCAAGCTCCTCGAGCGGCTGACGCTGGGCGCCTTGCCGCCCGACTTCGACATCCTGCTCCACCCGGTCGGGGTTGCGGCCTGGTTCGGGTTCTTCGTCACGGCCCTGAACCTCATTCCCGCGGGCCAGCTCGACGGTGGCCACATCGTCTACGCCCTGTTCGGCAGCCGCCACGCTCTCATCTCGAAGCTCGCCGTCGGCGGACTCGTGCTGATCGGCGTCGTCTTCGGCAGCATCAACTGGCTCGTGTGGGCGGCGCTCATCGTCGGCCTCATGGGCTTCCGGCACAGCCCGACCATGGACGACATCACGCCGCTCGACGGCCGGCGTCGCGCGCTCGGGCTGTTCGCCCTGATCCTTCTCGTTCTGCTCCTGCCCCCCGTTCCGCTTTCCGTGCGCTGAGCCCCGCCTCCGGGCGATCTGGCGGCGCTTCGCACGACTGCGCTAGGATGGGGGCTGCGCCCGCCGGGCTGCCGGCGGGCGACGATCGGAGGGCAAGGCCGTGCGTGTCGCGCTGGTCCAGATGAACAGCAAGGACGAGAAGGCGGAGAACCTCGAGAAGGGCGAGATGCTCATCGCGCAGGCCGCGGCGTGGGGCTCGGACCTCGTGGTGCTGCCGGAGCTCTGGACGTACCTCGGGCCCACGAAGCGCCACGCCGAGGTGGCGGAGCCGATCCCCGGGGAGACCACCGAGTTCCTCGCCCGGCTGGCCAGCCGCTACGGGTTCTGGCTCGTGGGCGGCTCGATCCTCGAGGCCGTCGAGGGGAAGGAGCGCGTTCACAACACGTCGGTGGTCCTCAACCCGGACGGCGAGCTGGTCGCCCGCTACCGGAAGCTCCACCTCTTCGACGTCGAGGTCGAGGGGACGACCTACCAGGAGTCGGCGACGATGGCGCCGGGTGAGGAGGTCGTCGTCGCCTCGCTCGCGGGCGTCCCGGTCGGCCTCAGCCTCTGCTACGACCTCCGCTTCCCGGAGCTCTACCGGCGGCTCGCCGCCTGGGGGGCGCGGCTGATCACGGTGCCCGCCGCCTTCACCATGGAGACGGGCCGGGACCACTGGGAGGTCCTGGTGCGAGCTCGCGCCATCGAGAACCAGGTGTACGTGCTGGCGGCGGCCCAGTGCGGCTCGCATCCTCCCGGCCCCGCCTGCTACGGGAACTCGATGATCGTGGACCCGTGGGGCACCGTCGTGGCCCGGGCCGGCTACCGCGAGGGCGTCGTCGTGGCGGACATCGACCTGGGCCACGCCGAGCGCATCCGCAAGACCTTGCCCGCGCTCGCGCACCGGCGCGGAGATCTCTTCACCTTCTAGACCGGCCAGCCGCCCCGTCCCGGGACCGGGTGCGCGCGTCGGGGACCGAGGGAGCCATGCCCGGCAATCTCGACCTCAAGGATCTGGAAGCCCTCGTCCGGCGGGACGAGGTCGACACGGTGCTGACGGTCTTCCCCGACGTCCAGGGCCGCCTGATGGGCAAGCGCGTCGTCGGGCGCCACTTCCTCGAGCACATCGCGGGTGACGGGGTGCACGCCTGCGCCTACCTCCTGACCGTCGACGTGGACATGGAGCCCTTGCCCGGCTACAAGTTCGCCTCGTGGGCCACCGGGTACCAGGACATGAAGGCGGTCCCGGACCTCGGAACTCTCCGCCGGATCCCGTGGCTCGAGAAGACGGCGCTGGTGTTCTGCGATCTCTACACGGAGGAGGGCGAGCCGATCGAGGTCAGCCCGCGTCGCATCCTCCAGCGCCAGGTCCACCGGGCGGCCAAGCTCGGGTACCGGATCATGGTCGCGTCGGAGCTCGAGCTCTACCTGTTCAAGGAGTCGTTCGGCGAGGCGCGCTCGAAGCGCTACCACGGGTTGACGCCGGTGTCCCAGTACATCGAGGACTACCACATCCTCCAGACGACGAAGGAGGAGGGTCTGGTCCGGGCGATCCGCAACGGCATGGAGGCGGCCGCGGTGCCGGTCGAGTTCTCGAAGGGCGAGTGGGGGTGCGGGCAGGAGGAGATCAACCTCCGTTACGCCGAGCCGGTGGAGATGGCGGATCGCCACACGCTCTACAAGCACGGGGCAAAGGAGATCGCCCACGCCCAGGGGAGCTCGATCACGTTCATGGCGAAGTACGACATGGGCTCCGCGGGCTCGTCCTTCCACCTCCACTCGAGCCTGTGGGACCGGACGGGGAAGAAGAGCCTCTTCTACGAGAAGGGTCGCCGGCTCGGCTCGGCCCTCTACGGCCACTGGCTCGCCGGACAGATGGCGATGGCGAAGGAGCTCGCCTATTTCTACGCGCCCTACGTCAACTCGTACAAGCGCTACCAGGCGGGCTCGTTCGCGCCCACCCGGATCGTGGCCGGCTGGGACAACCGCACCTGCGGCTTCCGGCTCTGCGGCGAGGGTTCGGCCTTCCGGGTCGAGAACCGGATCCCGGGCGCCGACGCGAACCCCTACCTCGCTTTCGCCGCGACCATCGCGGCCGGGCTCCACGGCATCCAGAAGAAGCTCCCGGCGCCCCGTGTCTACGAGGGCAACGCCTACGCGGACCCGAAGCTTCCGCAGGTCCCGAAGACGCTCCGCGAGGCCATCGCCGGGCTGGAGGGGTCCCGGGTCGCCCGCGAGGCCCTCGGCGACGAGGTGATCGAGCACTATCTCCACACCGCGCGGCTCGAGCAGCAGACGTTCGACCAGGTCGTGACCGACTGGGAGCTGATGCGGGGCTTCGAGCGCATCTGACCGCGTCGGTCGCCGTTATCGTCAACCCGGCCGCGGGCCCGCGAGGCCGCCGGACCGGAGACCGTCGGCTGGCCCTCGCCGAGAGCGTGCTCGCCGCGCGGGGAGTCGAGGGGACGGTGCGGCTCACCGAGGGGCCAGGCCACGCGCTCGAGCTCGCCCGTGCTGCGGTGGCCGCCCGCAGCGCCCTCGTCTGCGCGTGGGGCGGCGACGGGACGGTGAACGAGGTCGCGCGCGCTCTGGCGGGGACCGGCACGGCCCTCGGCGTCGTGCCGGCCGGCTCCGGCAACGGTCTCGCCCGCGAGCTCGGCATCCCCTGGGACCCGGCCGGGGCGCTCACCGTCGCGCTCGGCCGGCGGGAGCGCGTGATCGACGTCGGGGACGTCGAGGGACACCTGTTCGTCAACCTTTGCGGCATCGGGCTCGACGCGCACGTCGCCGCGCTGTTCAACGCCCGGCGCGGCGGACGCCGCGGGCTCTGGCCCTACGTGGCGATCGGCGCGCGTGAGATCCTTCGCTATCGCGCCCGGGAGTACACGATCCGCGTCGGCTCCGAGACCTGGCAGGAGCGGGCCCTCGTCATCGTCTGCGCGAACGCGCGTCAGTACGGAGGCGGGGCCGTGGTCGCCCCCACCGCACGGCCGGACGACGGGCAGCTCGACGTCGTGACGGTGGCGGCGCGCCCCCCGCTCGTGGCCCTCCGCGACGCGCTCCATCTCTTCCGGGGCACGCTCGACCGGGCGCCCGGCGTGAGCACGAGGCGGACGCCGAGCGTGGAGATCGCGGGGTCGGAGCCGATCCTCTTCCACGTGGACGGGGAGGCCGTCACGGGCGGCCCGGTCCTGACCGTGCGGATCCGTCCGGCCGTGCTCCGCGTGAGAGTGCCCTGAAGTAGGGCCTAGGTGCTTCAAGTGAACGGCGGTACGATTGGGCTTCTCGGTGAGGCAATCGCCTGCAGGATGCGGGGAGGTGACGATGCAAGAATCGAGAGTAACGCGCACCTGGGAGCAGCCTGAAGACGCGATCGTTTGTTATGGCGAAATCGCTCAGATAGTCAGAACGCAACAGGAGATATACGTCCAGTTTTACGAGACAATCCCCAGCATTCCAGATTCCTCGGGTAGAGTCGATACCGTTAGATGCCGCCTGAGAGCGACGGTGGTGCTTAGCAAGGCGCACGCGACACGACTCGGGCACCTCTTGCTCGAGTCGGACGCGGCTCCCAGCCCACAATGAGCCCATCCCGCTCAACAATCGACGCGACGCGCGACATTGTCCAAGCCGAGTTGACGAGCGGTGGGTCAACCGATGTGTTGCTTGGATGGCGCACTGAACTGGGCATTGAACACTACGTGACCCAGGCAGGTGATCTAATGGTGCGGGTTTGGCAGGTGGGGAGTGAGAACTTCGTCTCCTCGGAAGAGGCAGCACGACTTCGTGAGCTGTTGGGGGCTGACCCGCCCAAAGAGATCGACGCGCTTGAATGGGTTAGCCGCAATCTTGCTCGACTCAAGCGAGACTACCCGGGCCGATGGATCGCAGTGGCTCAAGGTCGAGTCGTCGCTGAAGGTGCTACCGCGGCCGAGCTCTTGAGTGCCGTTGAAGCGGGTGGAATCGAACGCCCGTTCATTACTCAGATTCCTTCGCGGCTAGTTCGTCGGTACACGGCCTATGCCAGTCAATCGAACGTTTGACGAAACGATCCCATTTCAAGAGGGTGTTTCGGATGAAGGTGAGCAATACTGGCTTCCAATAGTCAGCGTATCGCTGTTGGTACCTCCGTCCGACCATCGAATGAGGATCCCGCTCCTTTTTGACACGGGGGCCTCTCAGGTGATGCTGCGCAAGGAGTTATACCCCTTCTTGGGATTGCTCTCGTGGGACGTGGGGGAACGAATCGAAGCAGATCGACTGGGTAGCGACGAACCAGCCGTCGCTTACCGATACGATGCGAGGTTCGAACTGTTCGGCAAGATTGTCGAATGCCCGGTGCATCTCGTAACAATTCCGGAACACCCGCTGTACCAGGGACTGCTTGGACGTGAACAGATGTTCGACGTCTTCGGGTTCGGGTTTTGGGAGATAAGACGCGAACTGTACGTCACGTCGACACCCTGATGCGCGCGTCGGTAGCCGGCCGCGGCGCATCAGGGCGAACTCTCGCTTAATTTCTCTGCAGCCAGCACTCCTCGAGCTGATCAGGGTGTACATCGTGACCGAGTGCTTGCGACGTCCATATGGTTGACAGCACTTGCCCGTTCGCGGACGCCGCTGAGGGTGGCCCGTCCTGCCGAGGCGGGTTCGGTCCGCAGTGCTTCGGGTTCGGGTGCCCTGGGGTAGGATGGCGGCGTCATTCAGCTCGACCGCCAACTCGGTCGACGGACGGGGAGGATGTGTCATGACGGTGGACGGGGCTGGCCTCGGGCCGAGGCTCGCGGGGAAGGTGGCGTTCATCACCGGGGCCGGCATGGGGATGGGGCGGGAGGCCGCCGTCCTGTTCGCCGAGCACGGCGCCCGGATCGGCGTGGCCGACATCAACAAGGCCGCGGCCGAGGAGACGGCGGCGCTCGTCGAGCGCGCGGGCGGCCAGGCCGTCGCGGTGGCGGGGGATGTGGCCGTCGAGGCCGATGTCCAGCGCATGATCGACGAGACCGCGCGCCGCTTCGGCGCGCTGCACGTCCTCTACAACAACGCGGGCGTCCTCTGGAAGGACCGCGACCGCTCGGTGCTGGAGACCGACGACGGCTGGTGGGAGCGGGTGATGGGCGTCAACCTGAAGTCCGTCTTCTGGGTGACCAAGCACGGCATCCCCCACCTCCGGAAGGCCGGCGGCGGGTCGATCGTCAACGTGGGCTCCGTGTCGGCGCTGGTCGGCTTCACGCGGGCCCAGGACGCCTACACCGCGGCGAAAGGGGGCCTCATCTCCCTGACCAAGTCTCTCGCGATCCAGTTCGCGAAGGACCGGATCCGCTGCAACATCATCCACCCGGGGATCGTCGACACGCCGCTCCAGGCCCCGTACCTGAGCGACGCCATCCGGAAGGAGTTCGAGACCGGCATCCCGCTCGGGCGGATCGCGAGGCCGCGGGAGATCGCGTTCGCCGCGCTCTTCCTCGCCTCCGACGAGTCCTCGTTCATGACCGGCGCCGAGCTCGTGGTCGATGGCGGCTTCACCGCGGGCTGACGCGGCCCGCCTGCCCGGCTTCGTCGATGTCCAGGCGGCGGCCGAGCGGTTGCGCGGGTTCATCGTGCGCACGCCGATGCTGCGGCATCCGCTGCTTGATTCACTCGCCGGCGGCCCCATCCTGGTGAAGCCCGAGTCGTTGCAGCGCACGGGGAGCTTCAAGCTCCGCGGTGCGACGAACGCCGCGCTGCTGATGGACCCGGCGGCACGGCGGAACGGCATCGTGACGGTCTCGTCGGGCAACCACGGCCAGGCGATGGCGGCGGCAGCCCACATGCTCGGCATGTCGGCGCTGGTCGCGATGCCCGAGGACGCGCCCAGGATCAAGGTGGAGAGCACCAAGCGCTGGGGAGCCGAGATCCTGTTCTTCGACCGTCACGGCACCGACCGCGATGTGCTGGCCGGCCGCCTCGCCGCCGAGCGCCGGGCGACGCTGATTCCGCCCTTCGATCATCCGGAGGTCATCGCCGGCCAGAGGACGGTCGCGCTGGAGCTGGTGGAGGACGCGACGGCGGCGGGATTGACGGTGGACGTGCGCGCTGTCCCCACCGGTGGCGGCGGGCTGATCGGCGGCTGTGCGCTGACCATGGAGGCGCTGGCGCCGAGCGCGGCAGTCTGGGCGGTGGAGCCCGAAGGCTGGGACGACACGCGGCGCTCGCTCGAGGCCGGGCGACGCATCGCCAACGACGGCACCGGACCCGGGCTGTGCGATTCACTGCTCACCAAGCAGCCAGGCGCGCTGACCTTTGCGATCAACCGTCCGCGTCTGGCCGGTGGTGTCGCGGTGACGCCGGCAGAGGTACTGAGCGCCATGCGCTTCGCCTTCGAGCATCTGAAGCTGGTGATCGAGCCGGGTGGCGCCGTAGCCCTGGCGGCTGTGCTGACGGGTAAGCTGGAGGGCCGCGGGCGAGTCACCGGGATCGTAGTCAGCGGTGGCAATGTGGATCCGATGCTGTTCACGCGGGCGCTCGCGGAAGGCTGATGTCAATCCGCTCGCGCCAGTGGCTCCGAGCATCGGGATGACCACGCCGCGGCCGGAATCCTCGGGGTCGCCGCAGCGCTCGCCCCACCGGACACCCGAGTGCACGGTGGTGATCCCCGTCTACAACAGCCAGGCGACGCTTCCCGCCCTGACTGAGCGCCTCGCCGTGGCGTTGCCCGGCGTCGCCGACCGGTTCGAGGTGGTGCTGGTCAACGACGGCAGCCGCGACGACTCCTGGGAGGCGATCTGCCAGGCGGCGCGGAAGCACGCGTGGATCCGCGGCATCAACCTGATGCGGAACTACGGCCAGCACAACGCGCTCCTGGCCGGCATCCGCGCGGCCCGCTACGCGGTCACGGTGACGATGGACGACGACCTCCAGCATCCCCCGGAGGAGATTCCGCTCTTGCTCGGGACGCTGGCCCAGGGCCACGACCTCGTCTTGGGGGTTCCCGCCCTGGCCCAGCGCGGACTGTTGCGCAGGATCTCGTCACGCATGACGAAGCTGTGGCTCTACCGCGTGCTCGGCGTGGCGATCGCGTCGCGGGCGAGCGCCTTCCGGGCGTTTCGGACGGTTCTCCGCGAGGGGTTCGCCCACTACGAGGGGCCGGCGGTCGCCATCGATGCGCTGCTCGCGTGGACGACGACCCGCATTGCCTCGGTACAGGTCCGCCACGAGCCGAGGCGCCACGGCCGATCGCAGTACACCTGGCTCAAGCTCGTCCGGCTCGCGATCGATCTGACGACGACCTTTCGCACCTGGCCGCTCCGTCTCGCCAGCTTCGTCGGGTTCCTCGTGATGCTGCTGGGGCTCGGCGCGCTCGCCTTCGTGCTCGGGTCCTACCTTGCGACCGGGCGGCCCCTGTCGGTCTTTCGGTTCCTGGCGTCGACGCTGGCGATCTTCTCGGGCGCGCAGCTGTTCACGCTGGGCATCCTGGGCGAGTACGTGGCCCGCATCCACCATCGCGTGTTGCGGGAGCCCGCGTACGTGGTGCGGGAGCGGATCGGCGAGCCGGGCGACGGCGATGCCTGAGGCGTCCTTCCGGCCACTGGAGGACAAGTTTCCGGGGTGGGGGAGTGTCGCCATCCTGCCCTGGGACACGGACATCTTCGGGTTCCCGGTCGCCGCCTGGCAACCCGGCGATCCGGGTGCCATCGCCACCGACCTGAAGCCTTTTCGCCAGCGCTTCCAGGCGTGGGCGTCCACTCACCAGGTGGAGCTCGTCGCCTGCACCGTCGTCGCCGACGATCGCGCCTGGTGGGCTCTCCTGCCCGAGCTGGGCTTCTCGGTTGTCGAGCAGACGGTTCGGATCATGCTGCGCCTCCAGGCCTTCGCGGCACCGCCACCCGCTACCCCGGTGCGGCTGGCCGCCGCCGATGATGGCCAGCGCGTCGAGGAGATCGCGGGTCACGCGTTTCGTCACGGCCGCTATTCTGCCGACCCGAGATTCCCGCAGGAGCTGGCGGACCGCCGCTATCGCCACTGGGTCGGGAACGCGTTCCGCTCGACCGACCCCCTGGATCGCGTCTACGTCCTGGGTCACCCGGGTAGCGTCAAGGGCTTCTTCCAGCTACGGCTCAACAAGGACCGCGCCGAGGTCGGCATCATCGCCGTGGCCAAAGCTCTCCAGGGCTCGCCGGCCGGTCCAGAGCTCGTGATCGGAACGCAGCTGGCCCTGAAGGCCGAGGGAGTCCGCTGGATCACCTCCAAGGTCTCCGCCGCCAACCTCGGGCTCCTCAACCTCGTCACCCACCTCGGTTACCGCCTCCGGCAGCCCGAGGCGACGTTTCACTGGCACGCCGCGGACGCCCCGCACCTGTTGCCTCGAGGGACGATTCCCGGATGATCGATCAGGCGACCCAGTACCAGTGCGTGTACAGGATGGTGAGCAGCGCCAGCAAGAGCGTGGAGAGCACCACGGCCCCGGCGAATACCAGCCGGCTCTCCAGGGCGAGCGCCCAGGCCAGGAACACTGGGAAAGCCGGAAGCACGTAGCGGCCCCAGCCGCCCGGCTGGAGCACGCCCGACGCCACGATCAGCAGGCTGAAGACGCCCCAGGCGAGCGGCTGCCGTCGGAACACGGGGACGAGCGAGCCGAGACAGAGCGCCGCCGCCAGCAGGTTCAGGTCGAAGACCACCGGGAACTGGCCCGTTCTCAGGTTCTCGATCGAGCGCAGGGCTCGCACGGCCCGCTCGACAGGCTTCAGGCTGAATCCGCCTTGCCACCAGCCCGCCACCCGCGTCGCCTTGAACGCGAGCCAGGGGTCGCCGAACTGGAGGTAGAGGTACGCGTAGAAAAGGACGGGCCCGAGCACGCTCAGCCCGAGCCAGAGGACGTCCGGGCGCACCTTCCTGAGATCGAACCGGATCCGGTCGAGGTAGAGGAGACCCAGCGCCGGCGCGAGGGCCAGCCCGGGCGCCCGCGTCGCGCCGCAGAGAAGCGCGCAGAAGGACGCCCCGGCCCACCGTCCTCGCTCGCCCAGGAACAGCGAGGCCACGGCCAGGAACAGGAACAGGCCCTCCGAGTACACGGCGCTGAAGTAGAAGGAGAAAGGGAAGACCGACAGGAGGAGGACGTACCTCGACGCCGCCTCGGCGCCGAAGCGCGCGCGCGCCATCCGGTGCAGCAGCAGGAGCGCGGCGAGGAACGCGAGGTTCGAAACCAGGATCCCGGCGGCCAGCGGCGAGAGCCCGGTGAGGCTCACGAGCCGCATGGCCAGGGGATAGGCGGGATAGAACGCCAGGTTTCGCTGGCCGGCGGGCGCGACGGCCTGGTCGACGTAGCCGTGCGTCGCGATGTGGTCGTACCACCCGGCGTCCCAGCGCGTCCAGCCGTCGAGCCACAGGTTGGAGGGAAACCCCCGCCAGGGGCCTCCGGCAGACCCCGCGACGCCGGGATCGGAATTGAGCGGCAGGACGGCGAGGCTCAGATAGGCGAGCAGGAAGAGCGCCCCGCGGGTGAGTTTGCTGGCGTCAAACCATTCCGGTGAGCGGCGGTTTTTGGCGTCTAATCCTCAACATGCGATGTGCCCCAATTTGGGGTTCCG
>JBGQGN010000036.1:0-13919 GCA_041497395.1 Methylomirabilia bacterium | reverse complement strand
CGGCTCGTCGCAACCTGGCCGACGATCGCGGGCCCTGCCGGCGCACGTTCGCGCGCGGAGGGGGTCGATCAGGGGGTGCTCCGGGTCGCGGTGGACAGCTCCGGCTGGCTCCATCGGCTCACCCTGGAGGAGCCTCGGCTGGTCACCCGCTGCCGCGAGATCGCCGCGATCCGAGCGATTCACTTCCGGCTGGCTCCGCCCCCGGACCCGGCGGCCCGCGCCACCCGGAGCCCGTCCCCGGCGGTCGAAGGAGAGGTGTGTCCATGATGCTGACACGGCGCGGGGTCGCGAGCGTGCTCGTCACGCTCCTGTTCCTGGGCTGCGCGGCCGGGCCCAACTCCGGGGGAATCGCCCCGGAGGCGGGTACGGCCGCCGAGCGGAATCGCGCGGCGATGGAGCGGCCGGCGGACCCGATCGCCTACCTCCACCTGGTCCGGGCGCACTATCACGCGGAGGCGGCCGAGTGGCCGCAGGCCGTGGCCGAGCTCCGGCGGGCCCTCGACCGCGACCCGCGGTCGGCGACGCTCTGGCATCTGCTCGCGCGCTGGCTCGGACGCCAGGGCGCTCACGCCGAGGCGGTCGCGGCGGCGAAGAAGGCCATCGCCCTCGACCCGAGGCGGCCGGGAATCTACCTCACGCTCGCCGAGGCGTTCCACGCCCAGAAGAACGAGCCCGAAGCGGCCGCCGCCCTCGAGCGGGCGATCCAGCTGAACCCGAAGGCCCCGGAACCGTACGAGGTCCTCGCGCGCTACGCCGCGGAGCGGAAGGACTACGCCCAGGCCTCGGCCGCGCTCGAGCGGCTCCTGCAGGTCCAGCCGCAACACGCCCGCGCGCACTTCCTGCTCGGTCGCCTCGCGCTCGAGCGCGAGGCGTGGGACGACGCCGTGCCCCATCTCCGGCGGGCGGTCGAGCTCGACCCGGACCAGGACGGCGCCTGGGCGGCGCTGGCCTTCGTCTACGAGCAGCAGAAGAAGCCCGAGGAGGCGGTGCGCGTCTACCGGGACGCGATCGAGGCGAACTCCGACAACCTGGCGCTCCGCGACCGCCTGGGCGAGCTGCTGGTGCGGCTCGGCAACCTGGCCGGCGCCGGGGAGGCCTTCCAGGGCCTCGTCGATCAGGCGCCCAACGATCCCCGGGTCTGGATGAAGCTCGGGGCGGTCCTCTACGAGCAGAAGGCGTACGACCGCGCGATCGAGGCGTTCCAGCGCGCCCTCGCCCTCGAGCCGCAGAACCTCCGCGCCCGGTTCTACCTCGCCTCCTCCTACCTCGACGCCGGACGCGAGGGCGAGGCGCTCGAGGCGCTCAACGAGGTGCTTCGCTCCGACCCGAAAAACGTGGACGCGCGGCTCCAGCTCGGGTTCCTCCACAGCCGGGCGAAGCGTTACGACGACGCCGTCCGGGTGCTGACCGAGGCGGCCAACCTCGACCCGCGCCGCCCGGAGATCTTCCTCTACCTCGGCATGGCGCACTACCGTGCCGCCCGGTACGATCGCGCGGTCCGGGCGTACGAGGAGGGGCTCGCGATCGACGAGGCCCACAAGGATCTGCACTTCCAGCTGGGCGTCGCGTTCGAGAAGCAGGGGCGGTTCGACCAGTCGGTGGCCGAGTTCCGGCGCGTGATCCTGCTCGATCCCAAGCACGCCGAGGCGTACAACTACGTTGGCTACATGTTCGCCGAGAAGGGCATCCGCCTCGACGAGGCGGAGCGCCTGATCCAGAAGGCCCTCGAGCTCGAGCCCGAGAACGGCTACTACATCGACAGCCTCGGCTGGGCCTACTACCAGCAGGGGCGCTACGGCGACGCCGTGCGCGAGCTCCGACGCGCGGTGGAGCTCACGCGCGGCAAGGAGGACGCAGTCATCTACGATCACCTCGGCGAGGCTTATCTCAAGGCGGGCGACGAGCCGTCCGCGCTCTCCGCCTGGGAGAAGTCGCTCGAGCTCGACCCCGCCAACGAGACCGTTCGCCAGAAGATCCAGAAGACCCGCCAGCGCCAAGAAGGCCGGAAGTAAGGTGCGGGGGCGGACGCGCCGGGGCGCGCGGCAAGCCGCGGTCGCCCGCCTGCTGGCTCTCGCCCTCGCCGGTTGCGCGACCACGGGGCCGGCCCCGCCGGTGGCCGCGCCCATCGCGCCCGCTCAGGCCGTGGAGCTGGCCCAGCGGTGGGCCGCGGAGTGGGAGGGCTTCCCGGGCATGCGGGCCGCGATCGACCTCACGGTCAAGAACCGCCGGGGGAGCGAGCGCGTGGCGGCGCTGCTCCTCATCGCGCCGACCGCGCTCCGCGTCGAGGTGGCGACACCGTTCGGGTTGCCCGCCCTGGTGGCGACGGCCGGGCCCGATGACATCACCATCTTCCGGGTGCTCGAGCGCCGGGCCCAGATCACCCGCCCCTCCCCGGCCGCCGTCGAGCGCTGGCTCGGCGTCGCGCTGCCGCCGGTGACCCTGATCCGCCTCCTCGTCGGCAACGTCCCGCCCCCCGCCGACCCGCGCGTGATCGCCGTCGAGCGCTCGCCGAGCCCGCATCTCACCTGGACCGACAGCGGGGTGCGCCACCGGGTCTGGGTGACGGCGGAGGGGCGGCCCGCGCGCCTCCTCCTCGAGGGGGCCAGCGGGGGCGGCGACCGCCTCGCGGCTGAGTTCGAGTGGAACGGGGCCGGCGGCCTCGTCGCGGTCCGGCTGGAAGCGCCTGACCGGGGGGCCGAGCTCACGGTCCGGTATCTCTCGGCGGAGTATGTCGAGAGTCCGCCCGACGCGTTCCGTCTCACCCTTCCGCCAGACATCCCGGTCCAGCGGCTCGATTGACAGGAACCCTGCGTCGTGTTAGCGTTTTCCGCGTTCTCCGGCGGGCGAGTGGAGGTCCGGGCGCGGGCCAAGGTCAACCTGGGGTTGGAGGTGCTCGGACGGCGGGCCGATGGTTACCACGAGCTCCGCTCGGTCATATGGGCCATCGAGCTGGCCGACCGTGTGACCCTCGAGGCCAGCGGCGTGGACATCACGCTCGAGTGTGCGGCACCCGATGTCCCGCGGACTCCGGACAACCTCGCCTGGCGGGCCGCCGAGCTCGTACGCCAGGAGACGGGCACGGCGACCGGGCTTCGGATTCGGATCGAGAAGCGAATTCCGGTGGCGGCAGGTCTGGGCGGGGGCTCCACGGACGCGGCGGCCGTTCTTGCCGGGTTCAGGAGCCTCCGGAGGAGCGGGCCCGGACCGCGCCGGCTGGGGGCCATAGCGGTGGCGCTCGGGATGGACGTGCCCTTCTTCCTGGGCCGAAGCCCGGCGCTCGCGTGGGGACGCGGTGAGGAGCTCCGGACGCTCCGGGCGAGCACCGGCCTGTCGCTCGTGCTCGCGAATCCGGGCTTCCCGCTGGCCACCCGCGACGTGTACGGGCGGCTCGAGCCCGCCGACTACGGCGACGGGCGCCGGGTGGACGCCCTGGTGATGGCGCTCCGCCGTGGGGCGCAGGCGATCGCAGCCACCGTCACGAACGGGCTCGAGCGCGCGGCCGCGCGCCTGTGGCCCGGGTTGGCCGAGGTCAAGGCGGCCTTGCTGGAGGCGGGGTGCCTGGCCGCGCTGATGTCGGGCAGCGGCCCGACCGTGCTCGGGATCGCGCCCTCGCACCGGGCGGCCCTCCGGATCCGGGACGCGCTGGGAACGCGGCCGTGGCGACTCTGGGTCACGCGCACGGTCACCGGCCCGGCTCTGACGATCCGGCGCGCGGAGCCGGCCCGGGGACGGCCCGGCCTCGGGCCGCGCAGGGCCGGGACGACCTGGGGCGTCGCCAAGTGGTAAGGCACGGGACTTTGGATCCCGTATTCGGAGGTTCGAATCCTCCCGCCCCAACCATCCGGACGAGGCGCGGGCCCGCCCCCGCGGGCCCCGTGAAGGAGTGGCAGACGCCATGCCGTACGAGCTGAAGCTGTTCACGGGGAACGCGCACCACGCGCTCGCGGAGGAGATCGCGGCCTGCCTCGGGATCCCCCTCGGCCAGGCAGAGGTCACCCGGTTCTCCGACGGCGAGGTCTTCGTCCAGCTCGACGAGAACGTCCGGGGGGCGGACGTCTTCATCGTCCAGCCCACGTGCCCCCCCGTGAACGATTCCCTGATGGAGCTCCTGGTGATGCTCGACGCCGTGAAGCGGGCCTCGGCGGCGCGCGTCACGGCGGTGCTGCCGTACTACGGATACGCACGCCAGGACCGGAAGGTGCAGCCGCGCGTGCCGATCTCGGCCAAGCTCGTGGCCGACCTGATCACCGCCGCGGGCGCGCAGCGCGTCCTCGCCCTCGACCTCCACGCGGGGCAGATCCAGGGCTTCTTCAACATCCCGGTCGACCATCTCTTTGCCGCGCCGGTCGTGATCGACTACCTCGACAAGCGCGGGCTGTCCGACCCGGTCGTCGTCTCGCCCGACGCGGGCGGGGTCGAGCGGGCCCGGGCCATCGCCAAGCGACTCCGCGCGGGACTGGCCATCATCGATAAGCGCCGCGACGGCCCGAACGTCGCCGTCTTCATGTACTTGATCGGCGACGTCAAGGGCAAGGACGCGGTCATCATCGACGACATGATCGACACCGCGGGCACGCTGGTCCAGGCCGCCGACGCGCTCAAGCGCGAGGGCGCCCGGCGCATCCTCGCCTGCGGCGTGCACGCCGTGCTCTCCGGGCCCGCGATGGCGCGCATCGAGGGCGCGCCGCTCGAGGAGCTCGTCGTCACGAACTCGATCCCGCTCAGCAAGGACAAGCAGATCCCCAAGATCACGGTTCTCTCGGTCGCGCCCCTCCTGGCGGAGGCGATCCGGCGCATCCACGACGAGGAATCGGTATCCACCCTGTTCGTGTAGGCGCCGGACGCGCCAAGGAGACGGTCGGCATGAACATCCGCGAGCTGTCAGTCGAGTCCCGCGAGGCCCTGGGGAAGGGCGCGGTCGGACGTCTCCGCAGGAAGGGCCTCGTCCCGGCCATTCTCTACGGCGCCGGGCACGCCCCCGTGCCGCTCGCCGTGGTGCCCGCTGAGGTGCAGCGCACCCTCCACGGCCATGGCGCCGGCGGCGTGCTCGTGAACCTCAGGCTGGCCGGCGACGCCGAGCCTCGGACGGCGGTCGTTCGCGAGCTCCAGTACGACCCGGTCCGCGACACCCTGATTCACATCGACTTCCAGGCAGTGCGGATGGACGAGGAGATCACGGTGGAGGTGCCGATCCACGTGGTCGGCGAGGCCACCGGCGTCAAGGAGCAGAGCGGCGTGCTTGCCCTCCTCATGCGCTCCGTCGAGGTCTCGTGCCTCCCGGCGCTGATCCCGGAGCGGATCGACATCGACGTCTCGTCTCTCCACATCCACGACGTGGCGACCGTCGCCAACCTCCAGCTTCCGGAGGGGGTCCGCGTGACGACGCCCAGCTCTCAGCCGGTCGCCACCGTCGCCCCGCCGATGGCCGAGGAGGTCGTGGCAGCCGCGGCCGCACCGGCAGCGGAGCCCGAGGTCGTCACCGAGCGCAAGCCCAAGGAAGAGGACGAGGCCAAGGGCAAGGAGGAGGGCAAGGGCAAGGAGGAGGGCAAGGCCAAGAAGTAGGGCCGGCCCGGGCCGCCGGCCGCGGGGTGCCTGCCGATGGCCGCGGACGTGGTCTCGTCGCCTCGGGTGATCGTGGGCCTCGGCAACCCGGGCTCGGAGTACCGCGAGACGCGGCACAACCTCGGCCATCGGGTCGTCGAGGAGCTGGCGGCACGACTCGACGCCCGGTTCCGGCTCCGCGGCCCCGCCCATGTGGCCGAGGCGGCCTGGCAGGGGGGGCCGCTCCACCTCGCCAAGCTGGTCAGCTTCATGAACGTCAGCGGGCCGCCACTGGCACGGCTCCTCCGGCTCCTCGACGCAACCCCCAGCCAGCTGGTCGTCGTGCACGACGATCTGGACCTGCCGTTTGGGACCGTGCGGGCGCGCCAGCGGGGCCGACATGGGGGGCATCACGGCATGGAGTCGATCCTGGCGACTCTGGGCACCCAGGAGGTCCGGCGCGTCAAGATCGGGGTGGGGCGACCCGCGACCCGGGACGAGGTGGTGGACTGGGTGCTCACGGGATTCTCGAACGAGGAGCGGGAGGCGCTGCCCGGGGTGATCGAGCGCGCGGCCGACGCGGCTCTTGGGCTTGCCGTCGGCGCCCCGCCATGAGGGTGTGCCGTCGGGGGGCCCGCGCGTGGACTCCGCAGGGGGCCCGTGCTATAAACTATTCGTTTACCCAAGCGACCAGTACGGAAGGGGGGACGCGCACGTGACGAAGGTCATCGTGGAGCCTGACGAGTCCTTCGAGAGCGCGCTCAAGCGCTTCAAGAAGCAGTGCGAGAAGGCGGGGCTCCTCTCCGAGCTGAAAAAGCGCCAGCACTACGAGAAGCCGAGCGTCCGGCGGAAGCGCAAGGCGCTGGCGGCTCGCAAGAAGGCCAAGCGACGGGAGCGCTACACGGACTAGCCCGGGGGTCGGACGGTCGAGGTGGAGCTGATCCGCGACGACCTTCTGGGCTGGCACCCCTTTCGTAACCTGCTCGCTCGCTTCGCGGCGACGCCATCGGGGCAGGACCGCGCCCGGGCGCTCGTGCCGCACCATGCCCTGACCACCGTGCGCGGCGCGCTCCAGGAGACGACCGAGGCGCGCCGGGCCCTGACGGCCGAAGGACCGCCGCCATGGGACGGGACGGGTGATGCCCGCCCGATCTTGGCCGAGGCGGCACCGGCGGGCGCGGTCCTCGACGGTCCCGCTCTGGTCCTGCTGGGGCGCGGCCTCGCTTCGGCAGCCCGGCTCCGGGCGTACGGCCAGCGGATCGCGGCCGTCGCGCCCGGGCTCGCCACGGTCTGGGTCGCCTTGCCCGCCTTCCCCGACCTCGCGCGCACCCTTCACGAGGCCCTCGACCCCGACGGACGGCTGACCGACCGCGCCAGCCCGCGCCTCCGCGCACTCCGGCGCCAGATCACGACGCTCCGCGCCGAACTCCAGGCCCGCGTCGAGCGACTCCTCGATCACCCCGCCGTCGTGCCCGCGCTCCAGGAGCGTTACGTCACGCTCCGGAACGGCCGCTACGTGATCCCGGTCCGGGACGACGCTCGCCGCGCGGTCCGCGGCATCATCCACGACCGGTCGCAGAGCGGCGCCACGGTGTTCGTGGAGCCCGAGGAGACGATCCCGCTCAACAACGAGCTCACACGGCTCTGCCTCGAGGAACGGGACGAGGAGCAGCGCGTGCTCGGGGAGTTGACCGACCGCGTGCGGCACGTTCTGCCGGCCCTGGCGGAGCTCGTCGAGGGGCTCGGCGCCCTCGACCTCGTCTTCGCCCGCGCCGCCCTCGCCGAGCGGCTCCACGCCTCCGAGCCCGAGGTGGACGCCGGCGGCGATCTGGATCTCCGCGCGGCCCGGCATCCGCTGCTGGTCGCCCAGCGGTGGGGAACCCCGCCTGGCGCGGGCGATGTCGTCCCGATCGACCTCCGGGTGCCGGCGGATCGGCCCGGCCTGGTCCTGAGCGGCCCGAACGCGGGCGGCAAGACCGTCGCGCTCGAAACGGCCGGCCTTCTGGTCCTCATGGCCCAGGCCGGGTGCCACATCCCCGCCGCCCCCGGGAGCCGGGTGCCGCTCGCGGACCAGGTGCTGGCGGTGATCGGCGACGAGCAGAGCCTGGCCCAGGACCTCTCGACGTTCTCGTCGTTCGTCCGCCAGGTGCGGGAGATCCTGGACGTCGCCGGGCCGGGGTCGCTCGTCCTCCTCGACGAGCTCGGCGCGGGAACCGACCCGATCGAGGGCGCGGCGCTGGGGGCGGCGCTTCTCGAGGCGCTCCTCGACCGAGGGGCGCGCATCATCGTCACCACGCACCTCGAGCCCCTCAAGGTCTTCGCCCAGGTGGAGCCGCGTCTCCAGAACGCGACCGTCGCGTTCGACGCCGAGCGGCTCGAGCCGACGTTCCGGCTGGAGTACGGTCATCCCGGGCCGAGCCACGCTCTGACGATCGGGAGGCGCCTCGGCCTCCCTGCCGAGGTCATCGCCCGCGCCCGGACGCACGTCGGCGAAGAGAGCCGCCGGCTCGAGGCCCTCCTGGCCACGCTGGAGGCGCGGACACGGGACGCCGAGGCGCGTGGCGCTCTGGCCGCCCGCCGTGAGGCGGAGGCGGCGAACGCGCTGGCGGGGGCCCAGGTCGCGGCCGAGCGCGCCCGGGCCGAGGCGCGGGAGCTCAGGCGCGCGGCGGAGCAGCAGGCCCAGGCGCTCCTGGCCGACGCCCGGCGCCAAGTGGGCCAGGAGCTCGACCGCCTGAAGACCGACGCGGCCGGCGGGCGCCGCGCGGCGCAGGAGGCCTACCGACGGCTGCGCGCCGCGGAGGCGACGCTCCAGCCGGTTCCGGCGCCAAGCGACGAGCCCGCCCCGCCGGGCGAGGTCCAGCTCCGGGGTCTCGGGCTCCGTGGCCGCGTGGTGGCGGAGGCCGGCGGCCTGGTCACCGTGCAGGCCGGCAGCTTCACGGTGAGGGTGGCACGGAGCGAGATCGAGCCGGTGGTGGGCAGCAGGGTCAAGACACCCGGGGCATCCGTGTCGCTGCCGGTGCGGGAGGACGTGCCGCGCGAGCTCCACCTCCTCGGCCTCACGTCGGACGAGGCGCGCGCCGCGGTCGAGAAGTTCCTCGACGACGCGGTATTGGCCGGACACCGGGAGATCCGGTTGGTCCACGGCAAGGGCACGGGGGCGCTCCGGCGCGCGGTGGAAGGGTGCCTCCGCGGACATCCCCTGGTCGGCAGCTTCCGCCTCGCCGAGCCGTCGGCCGGCGGCACGGGCGTCACGGTCGTGGCGCTCGAGGAAGCCGCGGCCACCGAGGGGCTCGCGCGACGGCGCGGCCCGCGCGCCCTCCCGGGCCGGAGGGCCAGCCGATGAGAGTGCCCCCCGAGGTCCTAGACGAGATCCGGGCGCGCGTCGATCTCGTGGACCTCGTGGGGGCGGTCGTGCCGCTCAAGCGCGCCGGCGAGCGCTGGAAGGGCCTCTGCCCCTTCCACCAGGAAAAGACGCCCTCCTTCACGGTCCACCCGAAGCTCAACCTCTTCCACTGCTTCGGCTGCCACGCGGGCGGCGACGCCTTCGAGTTCCTGCGCCGGCACGATCGCCTCGACTTCCCCGAGGCTGTTCGCCTCCTGGCCGACCGGGCCGGCGTCCCCTTGCCGGGTCGCGAGTCGACGCCTGAGGCCGGCGCCCGCGATGGGCTGCTCACGCTCATGGAGTGGGCCGCGCGGCGGTTCGAGTCGTGGCTCTGGGAGGGGACGGAGGCGGAGCGCGCCCGCGCCTATCTCGACGGCCGCGGGATCGGGCGCGAGACCGCGCACGCCTTCCGGCTCGGCTACGCGCCCGAGGGCTGGGACCACCTCCTCGGCGCCGCTCGTCAGGACGGCCATCCGGTCGAGGCGCTCCTCGGAGGGGGGCTCGTGCTCCCCCGGCAGAATGCCTCCGGCCACTACGACCGCTTCCGGGGGCGGCTCATCTTCCCGATCGCGGACACGCAGGGTCGCGTCATCGCGTTCGGGGGCCGGGCGCTGGCCGGGGAAGAGCCGAAGTACCTCAACTCGCCCGAGACGCCGCTCTACCAGAAGGGGCAGACGCTCTACGCCCTTCACCGCGCGCGCGAGCGGATGACCGAGAATCGCCGAGCGCTCCTGGTCGAAGGCTACGTCGACTGCCTGATGGCGCACCAGCATGGCTTCGAGGAGGCCGTGGCCGTCCTCGGGACCGCGCTCACGCTGCCCCAGCTCGGGCTGCTTCGCCGCTATGCCGACGAGGCGATCCTCTTCTTCGACGCCGACCGCGCGGGGCAGGAAGCGGCGCGGCGCGCCGAGGATCTGCTCGAGCGCTCGGCCGATCCCCAGTGGTGGGCGCTGACCCGGCGCTCGGACACGCTCGCGCGGCGGGGCCTCCGGCTCCGGGTCGCGACGCTCCCCGCCGGCCACGACCCCGACACGTTCCTGCGGGCCGAAGGCCGCGAGGCCCTCGAGGCGGCCTGCCAGGCCGCCCGGCCCCTCCTCCTCTTCGCGCTCGACCGCGTGTTCTCCGAGGAGGACACGGCGAGCCCCCGGGGCCGCGCCACCGGCAGCGCCCGCGTCGCCCTCATGCTCTCGAAGGTGCAGGACGGCGACGAGGCGATCGAGCTCGGGCGCGAGGCGGCCCGGCGACTCGGCATCGACCCGAGCGATCTCTGGCTGCAGGCCCAGCGTCTGGCCGAGGCGGGCCGCCCGGCCGCGCCGGCGGCCGCGACGGTCCCGCTGCCCCAGGACGTGACGTGGTTCGAGCGAGACCTCTGCCAGCTGGTGCTCCAGGCCCCAGAGGCGCGCGAGGCGCTGCTGCCGCTGATCGACGCCGCCGGCATCGTGCACCCGGCGGCCCGGGCCATCCTGGCGGCGCTCCGCGACGAGCCGACCCTGGCGCCGGAGGCCCTCCTCCAGCGGCTGCCGGACGACATCGCGCGTACGCTCCTCGCCCGGTGGCTCGTCGAGGAGCGCGAGTGGCCCGACCTCGCCGCCGAGGTGGCCGCGCGACGACGCCGGCTCGAGCGCCGGCAGGCCCAGCGCCGGGTCCGTGAGATCTCGCAGACGGTCGCGCGGTCAGAGGCGAGCGGCGCCACGACGGACTTCAACTCGCTTCATGCGGCCATCGGACAGGAGACGCCCCGAATCCGGGCCGATGCCGGGGGCAGCCCGTGAGACCTGGCTCGCCCGAACCCCACGACGGAGGACGCACGTCCATGAGCGACGACCCGAAGCTGGAAGAGCTGGACAAGCTGATCTCGACGGGCAAACAGAAGGGCTACGTCACCTACGAAGAGCTCAACGACGCCCTGCCCGGAGACCTGATCTCCTCGTACCAGCTCGACGACATCATGCTGATGTTCGGAGCCATGGACATCGACGTCGTCGACAGCGCCAAGGCGCCCCGCCCGCTGAACGAGATCGAGGACTCCCTCGACGAGCGGGAGGAGACCGTCCAGGCCGAGCCCGGCGACGCGATCGATCTCTCGCCGGGCCCCATCGGCCGCACCGAGGACCCGGTGCGGATGTACCTCCGCGAGATGGGCCGCGTCTCGCTCCTCACGCGGGAGGGCGAGATCTCGCTCGCCAAGCGGATCGAGGAGGGCAAGGAAGGGGTCACGCGGGCCGTGATGTCGACGAACCTCGCCAAGCGCGAGTTCCAGGCGCTGAAGGACGGGCTCCGCAAGGCGCGCATCTCGGTCCGAGACATCGCCGACATTTCCGACGAGGACTACGCCGAGGAGAAGGAGAGCGAGCTCGTCCGCGGCGTGCTCGCCGGCCTCACCCAGGTGGAGCGGCTCCTCCGCGACGTGCAGACCCTCCAGCGGGAGCAGCGAAAGCACCGCCCCCGCCAGCCCAAGCGGCAGAAGGCCGACCTCGCCGTGCGGCTCAAGCAGGAGAAGCTCTTCGCCGCGCTCCGTCAAATGTCGCTCAACCCCTCCGTGATCGACCGCCTGTCCAGCCGGCTCAAGCAGATGGTCGCCAAGGTGAAGCAGGCCGAGCACGAGATCCAGCTCTGGAGCGATCCCGACAAGGGACGTGCGGTGGAGTTCGAGCAGTTCTTCCGGTCGCTCGACGACGCCGAGGATTCTGACCTCCTCAACACGCCCGCCGACCGGCGGCTCCCGCCGCGCGAGCGCTGGAAGCGCTACGCCGAGCGGAAGACCAAGCGCGTCGAGCAGGAGGCCGAGGCCCGGGTCGACGAGCTGAAGCGCATCGTCCACGTGATCCGCCAGGGCGAAGAAAAGGCCGCCCAGGCGAAGAAGGAGATGGTGGAGGCCAACCTCCGGCTCGTCATCTCCATCGCCAAGAAGTACACGAACCGCGGGCTCCAGTTCCTCGACCTGATCCAGGAGGGGAACATCGGCCTCATGAAGGCGGTCGACAAGTTCGAGTACCGGCGCGGCTACAAGTTCTCGACCTACGCCACCTGGTGGATCCGCCAGGCGATCACGCGCGCCATCGCCGACCAGGCCCGCACGATCCGCATCCCGGTGCACATGATCGAGACGATCAACAAGCTCATCCGCACCTCCCGGCAGCTCGTCCAGGAGCTCGGGCGCGAGCCGACGCCCGAGGAGATCGCGATCAAGATGGACGTGCCGGTCGAGAAGGTGCGCAAGGTCCTCAAGATCGCCCAGGAGCCGATCAGCCTCGAGACCCCGATCGGCGAGGAGGAGGACAGTCACCTCGGTGACTTCATCGAGGACAAGCAGGTGGTCTCCCCCGTGGAGTCGATCATCGGGCTCTCCCTCCGCGAGCAGACCAACAAGGTGCTGGCCACCCTCACCCCGCGCGAGGAGAAGGTGCTCCGGCTTCGCTTCGGCCTCACCGACGGCTGCGAGCACACGCTGGAGGAGGTGGGCCAGGACTTCGCCGTGACGCGCGAGCGCATCCGGCAGATCGAGGCCAAGGCGCTCCGGAAGCTCCGGCACCCCTCGCGCTCGAAGAAGCTCAGGAGCTTCCTCGAGTCGTGAGACCCACCGGACCGCCGCGCGCCGCCCCCCGCCGGGCTGCACGTCCCCCGTCTGAGCTCCGGCCGCACGCTCAGGTTTGTGGCCCCGTCCGAAATCTGCTAGCATCACCTCCGTTTGGGCCCATAGCTCAATTGGCAGAGCCGCCGGCTCATAACCGGTTTGGTCCTGGTTCGAGTCCGGGTGGGCCCACCACCTAATGATGGATCCGCATCTCCAGCGTCTCCAGGAGCTTCAGGTCCTCGACAGCCGGGTCGCCGGGCTCGAGCGGAAGCTCGAGGCCATTCCCGGCCGCATCCAGACCGTCCGCGACGCCCTGCAGCAGGCAAAGGCGGGCGTCGAGGGGATCCGGTCGAAGCTCGACGGCACCCGCAAGGACATACGGACGAAGGAGAAGGAGCTCGAGTACCAGGCGGCCCAGCGCAAGAAGCTCGAGGCGAAGCTCTACGAGGTGAAGACGAACAAGGAGTACTCCGCCGTCCTGGCCGAGATCGAGGGGGCGAAGGTCGAGAAGGACCGCCTGGAGGAGGAGATCCTCGGGCTCATGGAGCTCCAGGAGCGCCTCGGTCGCGAGGTGGTCGAGGGCGACGCGCGGCTCCGGCCCCAGGAGGCCGAGGCGCGGGTCCAGGAGGTGGCCGCCGCCGAGGAGCTGCGCGCGCTCGACGTGGACGTCGAGGCCGCCCGGAGCGAGCGGGAGGGCGCTGCCCGCGATGTCCCGCGGGACGTCCTAGTCCAGTACGGGCGGCTCCTCAAGGTGCGGGCCGGGCTCGCGGTGGCGCTGGTCGGCAGCAACGGGATCTGCTCCGGCTGCCGGGTGACCCTCACGCCCCAGCGCTTCAACGAGGTGCGGCAGTCCAGCCAGATCTTCGTCTGCGAGAACTGCGGCCGCTTCCTGTACTACCAGCCGTAGCCTGCAGGTCGGCATCCCGCCGCCCTGCCCACTCGGCCGCCCGTCCCGTCGAGTATACTTTCAGCGATCGTCACGCTCGTCACCACGCTCTTTGACAGACGCGCGCCAGAGGGAGCCGGATGGTCGCCGGTCCGGTAACGGGCCGGAGGAAAGTCCGGGCACCGTCGGGCAGGGTGCTGGCTAACGGCCAGGGGGGGCGACCCCACGGACAGTGCCACAGAAAATAGACCGCCGCGCGCTCTCGGGCGCGCGGTAAGGGTGAAACGGTGCGGTAAGAGCGCACCAGCGGTCCGGGTGACCGGATCGGCTCGGTAAACCCCACCCGGTGCAAGGCCGAATAGGAGGGCGAGTCCCCGGTAACGGGGACGAAGGGCGGTCCGCTCGGGGCCCTCGGGTCAGGCTGCTGGAGCGGCCGGGTAACCGGCCGTCGAGAGGAATGACCATCACGCCAGCCAAGGATACCGGCTGGCGTACAGGACCCGGCTTACAGGCTCCCTCTGGCGCTTTTCTTTGGT
>JBGQGN010000035.1:0-14110 GCA_041497395.1 Methylomirabilia bacterium | reverse complement strand
GAAGTAGCCGAGGTCGCGCAGGACCTTCGTGTAGAAGCGGGCGTAGAGGAGATGCAGGATGGCGTGCTCGATGCCGCCCGTGTACTGGTCGACCGGCATCCAGTAGTGCACCGCGTCCGGGTCGGCGAGCCCGCCCATGTGCTGGGGGGAGCAGAAGCGGAGAAAGTACCAGGACGATTCCACGAAGGTGTCCATGGTGTCCGTCTCGCGCCGGCCCGGTCCCCCGCAGCGCGGGCACGTCGTGTTCACGAAGCCCGGGACGTCGGCGAGCGGCGAGCCACCCTTCCCCGTGATCTGGACGGCCTGCGGGAGCACGACGGGGAGCCGCTCCGGCCGCTCGGGAACCGTCCCGCACTTGGGACAGTACACGATGGGGATAGGGGCGCCCCAGTACCGCTGGCGGCTGATGCCCCAGTCGCGCAGGCGGTAGTTGACCTTCCCGACGCCGATGCTCCGCTCGCTGAGCCAGTCGATCGCCTTCCGCTTCGCCGCGGCGATCGTGAGGCCGTCGAGGAAGCCCGAGTTGATCTTGATCCCGTCACCGGTGTACGCCTCGCCCGTCCAGCCGGACGGGCGCTGGACGGTCTCGATGATGGGGAGGCCATGCGCCTTGGCGAAGTCCCAGTCGCGCTGGTCCTCGCCAGGGACCGCCATGATGGCGCCCGTACCGTAGCCCATGAGGACGTAGTCCGCGAGGAAGAGCGGGACCTCGGCGCCGTCGAACGGGTTGACGGCGCGGGCCCGCAGGCGGACCCCGCGCTTCGGGCGGTCCGTGGCGAGCCGCTCGATCTCGCTCTCGCGCGCGACCTCGGCCCGGAAGGCCGCGACCGCCGCGCGCTCGTCGGGGTCGGTGACGAGCTGGTCGACGAGCGGATGCTCGGGCGCGAGGACGGCGTAGGTCATGCCGAAGGAGGTGTCGGGCCGGGTCGTGAAGACGCGGATCGCGAGGCCGGGCCGGCCGGCCACGGGAAGGTCGAACTCGGCCCCCTCGCTCTTGCCGATCCAGTTGCGCTGCATCGTGAGGACGCGCTCCGGCCAGCCGACGAGACGGTCACACCACTCGAGGAGCTCCTCCGCGTAGGCCGTGATCTTGAAGTACCAGCTCTCGATCTCCTTCGTGACCACCTCGGAGTCGCAGCGCCAGCAGCGCCCGGCCTCGACCTGCTCGTTGGCGAGCACCGTCTGACAGCTTGGGCACCAGTTGACGCGCGCGCTCTTCTGGTACGCGAGCCCGCGCTCGAACATCTTGACGAAGATGAGCTGCTCCCAGCGGTAGTACTCGGGATCGCACGTCGCGACCTCGCGCTCCCAGTCGTAGGAGATCCCGAGCGTCTTCATCTGGGCCTTCATGGTGGCGATGTTCTCGTACGTCCATACCGCCGGATGCACGCCGTTGTCGATGGCGGCGTTCTCGGCCGGGAGCCCGAAGGCGTCCCACCCCATGGGATGGAGCACGTTGTACCCGCGCATGCGCTTGTAGCGGGTGATCGCGTCACCGATGGCGTAGTTCCGGACGTGCCCCATGTGCATCCGGCCCGAGGGGTACGGGAACATCTCGAGGCAGTAGTACTTGGGGCGACCCGGCTCCTCGCGCACCCGGAAGAGACCGGTCTCCTCCCACACCTGCTGCCACTTCGTCTCGATGTCCCGGAAGGGGTAGTGGTCGGGCCGGTCTTGCGTCACGGGTCCCTCGAACCTCCTCCGATCAATATCCATGCATATTTAGCAGAGATCCCCTTCCGATGCAAGGCTCGGCCCACCCGTCGAGGCGGGCGCCGCCGTCGGTGCCTCGGCCTCCTCCGCTTCCCGGTGGAAGAAGTCGTGGATGCGCTGCGCGAGCTTCGGGGTGACCTTCGGCACCGAGGCGAGCTCCGCGACGGAGGCGGTCCGCACCCGGCGTGCCGAGCCGAGAGACTTCAGGAGGTTCGTCCGGATCGACGGGCCCACCCCCGGGATCTGGTCGAGGACCGAGACGAGGGTCCGCTTCTGGCGGAGCTTCTTGTGGTAGGTGATCGCGAAGCGGTGCGCCTCGTCCCGGATGCGCTGGAGCGTCTGGAGCGCCGGCGACGCGAGGTCGAGGACGAGCGGATGGAGGTTCCCCGGATGGTAGACCTCCTCCGCGCGCTTCGCCAGGGCGACGATGGGCAGGTAGTCGAGGCCGAGCTCCTCGAGAACGCGAGAGCCGGCGCTCAGCTGGCCGCGGCCGCCGTCGAGCAGGATGAGGTCGGGGAGCGTTCCCCCGTCCTCCAGGGCCTTTCCGTAGCGCCGCCGCAGGACCTCGGCCATCATCGCGAAGTCGTCGGCCCCGGGGACGGTGCGGATCTTGAACCGCTTGTAATCGTCCTTCTTCATGGCGCCGGCCTCCCAGACGACCAAGGAGCCGACCGCTTCCTGCCCCTGGATGTTCGAGATGTCGAAGCCCTCGATCCGGTGCGGGGCCTCCGGGAGCCCGAGCTCCCGGCGGAGCTCCTCGGCGACGACCTGGCGCCGGCTCGACCGGGCCAGGAGATGGGTCTGGAGGGCGAGCGCCGCGTTCTCCTCCGCCATGGCCACCAGCTCGCGCTTCCGTCCGCGCTGGGGGACGAGGAGCTCGACGCGACCCTCGCGGAGCTGGGCCAGCCACTCCCCGAGCAGTGTGTCCTCCGGGACATCGGTCGAGAGCAGGATCTCCCGCGGCGGGACCACGCTCTTCGAGTAGAACTGCCGCAGCAGCGCCGAGAGGAGCTCGCCGTCGGTGGCGCTCCCCAGCTTGTCCAGGAAGAATGCCTCGCGGCCGAGCAGGCGGCCGCGGCGCACGAAGAAGATCTGGACGCACGCCTCGGAGCCCTGGCGCGCCAGCCCCAGGATGTCCTGGTCCTCCGGCTCGACCGAGATGATCTTCTGGCGCTCGCGGACCGTGTTCAGCGCCTGGACCTGGTCGCGGAGGATGCCTGCCCGCTCGAACTTCTCCTGGGCGGCGGCCTCCTCCATCTCCGTGGTGAGGCGCCGGGCCAGGTCCTCGTCCCGGCCCTCGAGGAAGGCCTCGACGTCCTTCACCGTCCGGGCGTACGCCTCGCGCGTCTCCCACCCGGTGCACGGGGCGTTGCACCGGTGGATGTAGTACTGGAGGCAGGGCCGCTCCGCCGCCCCGTCGATCTTGATGCTGCAGGTCCGGAGGGGGAACAGCGCCCGCACGAGTCGGAGGGTCTCGCGAAGCGCCGTCGCCGGGTAGAACGGGCCGTAGTACGTCCCGCCGCCCTTCTGGACCCGGCGGGCCACCAGGAGGCGCGGGAACTCCTCGTTCGTCGTCAGCTTCAGGAAGGGATAGTGCTTGTCGTCGCGCAGGATGATGTTGTAGCGGGGCCGGTGGCGCTTCACGAGGTTCGACTCGAGGATCAGGGCCTCGAGCTCGTTGGCGGTGACGATGTAGTCGAGGTCCGCGATGTGGTCGACCAGGGCGTCCGTCTTCGCGTCGCGGGTGCGGGAGGCCTGGAAGTACGAGCGGACGCGGGCTCGGACGGACGCGGCCTTCCCCACGTAGACCACCTGGCCCTTGGCGTCCTTGTAGAGGTAGACGCCGGGTCGGTCCGGGAGGCGCTCGAGCTTCTCGGAGAGGTCCATGGCTCGCTTCCTCGACTCCAGTCACCATGATCTCACGCGCATCGCGGCGGGGCCGGGACAGACCACGGCCCCGTCCGGGGAGGCCGAGGGCGTGCCTGGCGTCAGTCCCGGACGGACAGGTCGCGCTTGCGGAGGGCGCGAAGGCGGTCGCGGAGATCGGCCGCGCGCTCGAAGTCGAGGCGCTTCGCGGCGTCTTTCATCTCGCTCTCGATCCGCTTGACCGCCTCGGCCAGAGCTTCCGCCGACTCGAAGCCCTCATCCGGCGCCTGCGCCTCGACGGTGTAGTAGTCGCGCTCCTCGACCGACCGCATGACGTCCCGGATCGACGATCGGATCGACTCCGGGGTGATGCCGTGCTCGGCGTTGTAGGCGGCCTGGATCGCGCGCCGCCGCTCGGTCTCGCCGAGCGCGGTCCGCATCGAATTGGTGACCTTGTCCGCGTACATGATGACCTCGCCGCGGACGTTCCGAGCCGCGCGCCCGGACGTCTGGACGAGCGAGGTCGCCGAGCGGAGGTAGCCCTCCTTGTCGGCGTCGAGTATCGCGACCAGGGACACCTCCGGGATGTCGAGGCCTTCGCGGAGCAGGTTGATGCCAACCAGCGCGTCGAACTTGCCGAGCCGGAGGTCTCGGATCACCTCGACGCGCTCGAGGGTGTCGATGTCGGAGTGAAGGTACCGCACGCGGAGCCCCATCTGGAGGTAGTACTGGCTGAGATCCTCCGCCATCCGCTTCGTGAGCGTCGTGACCAGCACCCGCTCATTCCGCTCGGCCCGCGCGCGGATCTCCTCCATGAGGTCGTCGACCTGCTCGCCGGCGGGGCGGACCGTGATGGCGGGGTCCGTGAGTCCCGTCGGTCGGATGATCTGCTCGGCCACGGCGCCATCGGACTTCTCGAGCTCGTACGCCGCGGGAGTGGCCGAGACGTAGAGCACCTGGCTCACCGCCGCCGTGAACTCGTCGAAGGTGAGCGGCCGGTTGTCGAACGCCGACGGCAGCCGGAACCCGTACTCGACGAGGGCTTCCTTCCGGGACCGATCGCCGTGCAGCATCCCCCGCAGCTGGGGCACTCCGACGTGGCTCTCGTCCATCACCACCAGGGTGTCCTTCGGCAGGTAGTCGATCAGCGTCGCGGGGGTCTCCCCTGCCCGGCGGCCCACGAGGTGGCGGGAGTAGTTCTCGATCCCGTGGCAGTAGCCGATCTCCCGGAGCATCTCCAGGTCGAACAGCGTGCGCTGCTCGAGCCGCTGTGCCTCCAGGAGGCGATTGTGGGCCCGGAAGTAGGTCAGACGGTCGGCCAGCTCCATCTTGATGGATTCCGCGGCCCGCTCGAGCTCCTCCGCGGGCGTCACGTAGTGGCTGGCCGGGTACACGGCGGCGCGGTCGAGGCGCTCCAGGAGCTGCCCCTTCAGGGGGTCGATGCGGTGGATGGCCTCGATCGTGTCCCCGAAGAGCTCGACACGGAGGGCCACGCTCTCGGCGGCGACCGGGAAGATCTCGACGACGTCGCCCCGGACGCGGAACGTCCCCCGGCGGAAGTCGTAGTCGTTGCGCTCGTACTGGAGCGCGACGAGCTGCCGCAGGATGTCGTCGCGCTCCCGCTCCTCCCCCTCCGCCAGCCCGAGGTGCATCCCGTGGTAGGTCTCGGGCGAGCCGAGGCCGTAGATGCACGAGACCGACGCGACGATGACCACGTCGCGCCGCTCGAAGAGCGACCTGGTCGTCGAGTGGCGCATCCGGTCGATCTCGTCGTTGATGAGCGCGTCCTTCTCGATGTAGGTGTCCGACTGCGGGATGTAGGCCTCGGGCTGGTAGTAGTCGTAGTAGGAGACGAAGTACTCGACCGCGTTCTCCGGGAAGAAGGCCTTGAACTCGCCGTACAGCTGGGCGGCCAGCGTCTTGTTCGGCGACATGACCAGGGTCGGGCGCTGAAGCCGCTCGATGACCGACGCGACCGTGAACGTCTTGCCGGACCCGGTCACGCCCAGGAGGGCCGCGTGGGCCCGTCCCGCGGCGAGCCAGTCCGACAGACGCTCGATCGCGCCCGGCTGATCGCCCTTGGGGGTGTAGTCGGAGACGAGCCTAAACGGTGGCATGGCCCTACTGCCAGTGTACGCGCGGGATGGCGTGGCGCTCAGGCGCCCGAGGGGAGAGCTGCCGGGACCGCGTGGAGGTACTTCCGCCAGGCGTCGAGGAAGAAGGACGCGTGCGGGTGGCGGAGGAGGTGCACCGAGAAGAGGAACTGCGGATGCGCGGGCATCCGGACCAGCACCATGCTGGCCTCGTCGGCGGTCCGGTTCCCCTTGTAGAGGTTGCAGCGGAGACACGCCGCGACCACGTTCGTCCAGGTCGTCCCGCCCCCGCGCGACCGCGGCACCACGTGGTCCACCGTGAGCCGGTCTCCGCGGCGGCCGCAGTACTGGCACGTGTAGTGGTCGCGCCGGAGGATGTTCTTCTTGTTGAAGGCGACCCGCTCCACGAAGGGCTTCCGGATGTACATCATGAGCCGGATCACCGAGGGCAGCGGGAACGTGCGGGAAGGCGAACGGATGACCCGGGGCGAGGGCTCGACGGTCTCGGCTTTGCCACTGAGGAGGAGGGTGATCGCGCGGCGAGCGTTGGTGAAGTGGAGGGGCTCGAAGCTTCCGTTGAGCACTAGTACGGCCACTTCATCCATATGCCATCGAATGATACGGAGGGGCCGTCGTGCCTGTCAACCGCGGAGTCCGCGCGAGTCGGACGCCGCCGGCGCGCCGGGGGCGCCGCCCGCCCGTCAACGCCGGGCGAGGTTCGTCAGGAAGAAGCGAAGATTGGCCGGGCGCTCGGCGAGGCGCCGGATGAAGTAGCCGTACCAGTCCTCCCCGAAGGGCACGAGCACGCGGAGCCGCACCCCCAGGTCGAGGAGCGTCCGGTGGAGTTCCGGACGGATTCCGTGGAGCATCTGGAACTCGTAGCGGTCGGGGGCGAGCCCGAACTCGCGCGCCCGGTCGGCAATGACCCGGATCAGGCGCTCGTCGTGCGTGGCGAAAGCAGCGTAGGCGCCGGCGGTCTGCGCCTCCTTCGAGAACAGCATCCCGGACAGCCGCGCGTAGTTCCGGTCCACGTCCACCTTCCGCTGGAACGCCCGATCCGACGGCTCGCGGTAGGCGCCCTTGCAGAGACGCAGACGAAGCCCTCCCGGGACGAGCCCGCGCAGGTCGGCCTCCGTGCGATGGAGATACGCCTGCAGCACGCAGGCCACGTTCCGCCAGCGCCGTCGGAGGCGCCGGTAGAGCGCCAGCGTCCGCTCGGTGTAGGCCGAGCCCTCCATGTCGATCCAGACCCAGGTCTCGCCCGCTCGCTCGAGGACGCGCTCGACGTTCTCGAGCGCGACCTCTTCCCCGAGGTCGAGGCCCAGGTGCGTGAGCTTGAGCGACGGCGTCACGCCGAGCCGCCGGCGCCGCGCCTCCTCGATGAGGTGGCCGTACACGTCGGCGGCCGCGGCGGCGGCCCTCGGCGTGGTGACGTTCTCTCCGAGATAGGTGACCGCCGTCTGGAGTCCCTGCGCCTCGAGGCGTTCCAGGACGTCGAGAGCATGGGCCGGGGTCTCGCCGGCGACGAAGCGCCGGACCACCCGGCGCGACAGCGGCAGCCGCTCGAGGCCCCGACCGATCGCAGGCTTCGTGGACAGGCGGAGCAGAGCTTCACGGAGCACGATGGCGACCTCGGGATCCGCAGAGTGCCGAGCTCGATGCGCGGGTCGAGCGCGTCCAGGCGCAGTCTAGCAAAGCGCGAAAGACGCGGCAAGGTTGACGCGTGCGTGTTCGCCGCGAGGATCGCAGGCGCCGCCTCTATGCGCGTGGCGGCGGGGGGGACGGACGCCACCCGACCGCGTCGAGGAGGATGCCCTCGCGCAGCCCGGCGTCCGAGACCGTCGCGGCGGGGAGGCCGAGGCCGGCAAGGACCGCGGCGAGCACGACCGCGCCCGGCACGATGACGTCGGCGCGGCCGGGCTCGAGCCCCGGGGTCCGGGCGCGCTCGGCGAGCGGGAGCGCGGCGAGCCGCTCGGTGAGTCGCGCGATGGCGACCGCGGTGAGGCGGTGCCCGTGCACGCGTTCCGGGTCGTACGCCGGGAGACCGAGGTCGAGCACGGCCAGCGTCGTGGGCGTTCCCGCGGTCGCGACGAGCGTCGTCGGGCGGCGCGGCCGGATCCGATCCCAGGCCTCGTCACGGAAGCGCGCGTCCACGTACACCCGGCACGCGTCCAGCTCGTCGGGCGTGACTGGATCGTGCACGAAGAAGCGCTCGACGAGCTGGACGACGCCGAGCGCGAGACTCACCGCCGTCAGCACGCGTGCGCCCTCGGCGACCAGCACCTCGGTGCTGCCTCCGCCGATGTCGAGGAGCGCGAACGTGCCGGCGACGGCGCCAAGGCCCCACGAGGCGCCGAGGAGCGTCAGGCCCGCCTCCTCCTCGCCGCTCACCACGCGTGGAAGGACGCCGGGCTCCACCCGCAGGCGGGCGAGGAACTCGCCGCCGTCCCGCGCCTGGCGAACGGCGGCGGTCGCGACCAGGAGCACCTCGGCTGCCCCCAGGACGAGGGCGCGGTCCCGGAAGCGACGGACCGCGGCCAGCGTCCGGTCCGCGGCGGCCGGGGCGAGCGTGCCACGCTCCGTCAGGCCCTCGCCGAGGCGTGTGACCGTTTGGTCGGCCCACAGCGGGACGAGCCCGGTCGCCGGATCCATCTCCGCGACGAGGATACGGACCGTGTTCGTCCCGAGGTCGATCGCGGCGAGAGGCCGCCTCACCTCCGTCGGGGCGAGGCGCGCTCGAGCAGCGTGGCGACGGTGGCCCGGAGCGTGTCGAGGCCGACAGGCTTCTCGACGACCGCGTCGATGCCGTGCGTCTCGAGGGTTTCCGGGGCCACCCGCCCGGGCCAGCCCGTGACCAGGATCACCGGGGTGCCGGGCTGCGCTCGCTTCACCGTCCGGGCGACCTCGAGACCGGAGCCGCCGGGCAGCACGAGGTCCGTCACGACGAGGTCCACCGGCTCCCGGCCGAGCAGCGCGACGGCGTCACCGACGTCGCTCGCGGCGCGCACCACGTAGCCCTCGCGCGCGAGCCCCTGGACCAGGGTCTCCCGCACCGCCTGGTCGTCCTCGACCACGAGAATCCGGCGCGGGGCCGGGGAGCTGGGCTCGGGGCGACCCGGGCCCGTCCGGGGGCCCGCGGCGGTCGGTAGGCGAAGGCGGACCGTCGTCCCCTGCCCCGGAACGCTCTCGATCTCGAGCTCGCCTCGATGGCGGGAGGCCATGGTCCGGACCACCGCCAACCCGACGCCGAGACGTCCTGGCCCCTTGGTCGTGAAGAATGGCTCGTCCGCCCGTGTGCGGGTCGCCTCGTCCATGCCCCGTCCTCGGTCCGCGACGGACAGCTCGACGTGCGTGGCGCCGTTCCAGCGCAGGCAGACGGCGACCGAGCCCGTATCGTCCCCCGCTTCGCGCGCGTTCTGCAACAGGTGGTGCAAGGCCTGCCGGAGCTCCTCGGGGTGTACGCGAACCGGGGGCACCGGCTCGAGATCGAGCGTGACGGACGGCACTCCGCCTTCGTTGGCCCAGAGCCGTTCGGTCGCACGGACCGAGTCACGCACCGCCGCGCCGATGTCGATGGGGGCTGCTGAGTGTGCGCCGGAGCGCGGCGCGAAGCCGAGGACTCGCCGCACGCCTTCCGCCACCCGCCAGGCGGCCTCCTCGGCGTGGGCGAGGTCTCGTGCGGCCGCGGAGTCCCCGACTTGGTCCCGGACCGCCGCCAGGCGACCAAGGACGACGGCCAGAAGGCTCGCCATGTCGCCGAGCGGTGCGGCGCCCGCGTCGGGCGCGTCGGTTCGCGGCGGCGCATCGGTGGCCGCATCGGCGAGGGTGCGAAGCGACTCGGCATGTAGGCGCGCGTTCCGGAGCGCGAGGGCGGCGGCATGCTCGAAGGGCGGAGACAGGGCAGTTCCGCAGGACCCCGAGCTGCCGACCGCGAGGAGCGCGACCAGCCAGTCGTCCACCGCGAGCGGCAGGATGGCCCGCGGCGTGGTGCCGAGACAGCGGGCGAGCGCCGGGTCACTCTGGGCCTCCTCGGTGGGAACGAAGGGCCGCCGCGCCGCGACGACGGCGTCGAGCGTCGGCGTGGGGCCGGGCGCCGTGGCGTCATCCGGCAGGCCCGTCCCTCCCGCCAGGACGAAGCCGTCGCCATCCGGCAGGAGGACTGCAACCGCCTCGGCCCCGAGGCGGGCCGCCGCCTCCGTGGCCACCGCTGCCGCGGTTCGGGCTGGATCGAGGCTCGCGAAGAGCCCGGACGGAATCGCCTGCTCCCTCGTCCTCTCGGATCCGGGGCGGAGAGCCTCGCCGAGGCGATCAGCCGCCACGATCAGAGTGCCGATCGTGTCGGGCTCGAATGGGACCGGTCGCCGCCGTCCTACCAGGAACACTCCTACCGGCAGACCGGTGGGACCGTGAACCGGGATCGCCAGCGTGGCGCCGAGGCCGTGGTGGTCGAGCAGGGCATCGGGAGCCCCCAGGCCGGGCCCCGCCTGCACCACCTCGTCGGAGTGGATGGCGCGACCCACGATGCCTTCATCCGCGCGGGGCTCGAGCGGGAGGCGAAAGCCTCGCTGAGCGAGCACGGTCAGTGTGCTCTCGCCGGACGGCCGGAGGATCGCCGCACAATCGGCGCGCGCGTGCGTGAGCGCGCGGTCGATCGCGAGGAGGCAGGCCTCGGATTGACTCGTGCCGCGACCGATGGCCAGGAGGCTCTGAAGGCCGGCGAGGCGGGCGCGGGTGGGCTCGTCGAGAAGGGCGCCAGGCGGTGCGGTCGCTGCCGCGACCCCGACGGCGTCGGCCAGCGCGTCGAGGCGGCGAGTGATGCCGGCGAGGGCTTTCCGGATCTCGCCGAGCGACCCGTCCTCGGCGCTCACGGTCGGGAGTATAGGAACCGTCCGGGCCGCGGTCAACGGGCCGTCAGGGGCCCTTCTTCCCTCGGAGGCGATCCGTGGCCTTCAGGGGTCCCTGGAGGCCGTGGGCGCTGGGCCTGGCGTCGTCAGCGGGCGGGCCGCGGGGCGGGCCCGCGTGCCGGCCCGCTCGCCGGAGGCAGAGTCACGAGGAGCCCGCGCGTCGACTGGCGAGTCGACGGAACGGGCGGCGCCGTCCCCGTCTCACCGGGGGACCCGGATGGGACGGCGCCGCGCGAACAGGAGGCGGAGCTACTTCTTCAGCGTCCGGATGTAGTGGATGAGCTGGCCGCGCTCGGTCTCGGAGAGAGCTGCCCAGGGGGGCATCGCACCGCGACCGGTCGTGATCTTCCAGAGGAGACAGCCGTCGGTCTGCTGCTGCACCTTCGCCGAGGTCCAGTCCGCCGGCTTCGGGTTCAGGGCGGCCGCGCCGGGTCCGTCACCCTTCCCCGAGTCGCCGTGGCACGCGGTGCACGCCTTGTCGACGGTGAGCTTCTTGCCGGCTGCAACGGCCGCGTCGCCTTTCGCCACGGAGTTCTTCTTCCCGTTCTCGGCGGCCGGGCAGGTCCATGCGCCCTGCGCCCACGCCGGAGCGGTGACGGACGGTACGGCTAGCAGGGCGGCGATCGCCACCGTCCCGCCGAGAATCAGACGACGCGCCATTGGAGCCTCCTCTTTGGGGCCGGATCGGGGGGAGGTGACGGAATTCACAAGCATCGACTCCTGGTGTAACACCGAAGGAGCGCGGGGGTCAAGCGTGGCCGTCTCCCTCGGCCCTTCCGGCGGCGGTGGCGTCCGTCCAGGGCGCGAGCAGCACGAGCAGCCCGGCGAGGAGGCCGTAGCCGCCGGCCAGGAGGCCCGGCGAGGCCGACCCGCTTCCCCCTGGCCAGAAGAGTCCGCCCGATCCGAGGGGCGAGTGGATCATCCCGCAGAGACTTCCCACACTCGCCACGGAGAGAAACGCGGCCGCCGTCAGGAGCTGGCGGTCGATGATCATCGCGGCCGCGGCCGCCCAGAGGAGCGCCGACAGGATGAAGCCGTTGCCGAGGAGCCGCAGCGCCAGGACGGCGTGGGCCGCCTCGCCGCGTATCGCGGCCGGGCCGAGTCCCAGGCTGCCGAGGATGCCGCTCAGCTCGATCATCACGAGCGCCGCGGTCGTCGGCACGAACGCGAGCGCCACGGCGGGAGCGTGGCGCGCGGGCGTGGCGAGAAAGGCCTGGGCGGTGATCTCGAGGCCGACGAAGATGAGGATCGGGGCCACCGCGGCTTCCGGCACGAGGCCGACGAGGATCGAGACGACGCCCCCCATCGCCCCGAGCCCGATGACGAGCCCGGTTGCCAGGGTGTACCCTGCCCGCGCGCCCATCGCCTTGTAGGCGGGATGGCCCACGTACGGGGTGTTCTGGACCACCCCGCCGGCCACGCCCGCGAGGATCGTGGCCAGGGCCTCGGTCAGCAGGATGTCCCGCGTCCGGTAGCGATCCCCGGCGGCGATGGCGCTCTCGGTGTTGTCGATGCCGCCGATGACGGTCGCGAGCGCGAACGGCAGCGCGACCGACAGCGCGCCCCACGTCTCCCCGAGCGCGTCGAGCCAGGCGAGCGTCGGCCAGGGTACCGCCAGGCGCCACTCTCCGGATGCCATCAGCACGTGGCCGCTCGGGGCGATTCCCGCCCAGCGCTCCACCGCGTAGACCGCGCTCCCCACGACGACGGCGGCCAGAGCGCCGGGCACCCGGCCGGGCAGCGCGATCCGCCCGACGAGGGCGATGAGGATCAGTCCGAGCGAGAGGAATCCCACCAGCGGGTCCGTGATGACCTTGAGCATGGGCAGAAAGGCGATCAGGAGCACCGAGACGCCCGCGATGGAGCCGAGCAGCCCCGCGCGCGGCACGATACGCCGCACCCACTCGCCGGCGAACGCCAGGGCGAGCTTGGCGACGCCCATGGCCACGGTGACGCCCATGCCCACCTTCCAGGCGAGCACCGGGTCCCGCGTCGCGAGCATGGTCGGTCCCAGGACCCCGAACGTGACGCCGAAGAGGGACGGCGTGTCGATCCCGAAGGGCATGGCGGTCACGTCCGCTCGCCCGGTCTCTCGGGCCAGCCGCCGGGCCAGCCACGTGTAGCAGAGATCTCCCGCCAGGACCCCGAGGGCCGTACCGGGAACGATGCGATAGAGCACGAGATCCGAGGGAAAGCCGAACACGCCGACGAGCAGGCCGGCGAGCACCACCAGGTTCGTGAGGTTGTCGACGGCGAGGCCGAAGAACGCGTTCACGTCCCCGGCCGCGTACCAGCGATCCGGGGTCTTGCGGCGCAGGTCCCGAGTCGTCACGGAATCCCTGCCCCCGTTTCCGCCCCGCTCCGTCCGGAGTTCCGGTCTGGCGGCCCGGCGCAGAGACCGGTTGTCCCGGCCGTCAGCCGGCGGCTGGAGCGGCGGCGAGGAGCTCCCGGGCGGAGGCCCGGACGCGCTCGCCGAGCGCCGCGCACCACGCGAAGCGCGTCCGCCCGTCGGCAACCTCGCGGAAGTCGAGCTCGATCGGGGGCGACCCCGGCGGCGGGGCCGCGCGTCCGTCGAGGGTGAGGCGTACGCCGTAGGAACGGCCCTCGCGGGCGCCGCCGGTGTCGAGGAGGGCCTCGATGCGGGGGTTCTCGCGCTTGGCGTGCGAGCGGACGAAACCCGCGAGCCAGGCGCCGGTCTCGCGGTAATCGGCGGGGATACTCGGATTCATGCGCGACGTAACCGTGACCGGCCCGCGGCCGCCACGCCCCCCGGCTCTGACCAGGGGCGTGACGGTCGCGGGCGGTCGCTCAGGGAGCGGGGCTCAGCACTCGTTGAAGCCGCACCCGTAGCACTTCTTGCAGCCTTCCTCGTAGACGAAGGTCGCCTGCCCGCACTCCGGGCAGATGTCCCCCGCCACGAGCTTCGCTGCGGGCGCCGCCGGGTGTTCGGTCTCCTCCACCTTCGCCTGACCGAGGTGCTCGGCCAGGACGCGCGCGATGCCGTCCGGGAGCGAGAGCACCCGCTGCGGGCCGAACCCGAGCGGCCGCCCGCCACCGATCCCCGAGAGCTGCGCGACGACTTCCTCGAGGCGCCGCTTGGTCGACAAGGGGGACGGCATGCGGAGGGCCAGGGAGATCAAACGCCCCATGGCCTCGGCGACCGCCATCGTGTCGGACCCGGCCTTGCCCACGGAAACGAAGACCTCGAAGGGCTCGCCGTCGCCGTGCTCGTTGACGACGGTGTAGGCGGTGCCGAGCGGCGTCTCGATGCGGTAGGTCCGGCCCGTGAGGCTCCGCGGGCGGGGCTTGACGACCGCCGGCGGCGGGGCCGCCGCCGCCTCGCCGCGCTTGTCGGCGCGGCCCGTCTTGGTGCCGATGGTGAGCACCCCCTCCTTGCAGCCGTCCCGGAACACGGTGATGCCGAGGCATCCCAGCTCCCAGGCGAGGAGGTAAGCCCGGGAGACGTCGTCGAGCGTCGCCGAGTTGGGCAGGTTGATGGTCTTGGACACCCCGTTGTCCGTGTATTTCTGGAAG
>JBGQGN010000034.1:0-14204 GCA_041497395.1 Methylomirabilia bacterium | reverse complement strand
CTCGACGACCTCGGGAACACCGCCGCCGGCTCCCCCGAGTTCAAACGGCTCCTCACGGAGTATCACACCGCGCTGATGGAGAACCTGCCATACATTCCCGTGGGCGAGTTCAACTCGAACAGCGCGTGGCGCAAGGACCGGCTGGAGTACACGTCGACCGCGCCGTACGTGCTGTTCTGGAACATGGTTCGGAAGTAGCCGCGGCCCTGCGCTCGGGGCGGAGCCCTCGCGCGGCTCCGCTCCGGGCCCCCCCGCGCGTCCCGCCTCGTGCTCGCGTACGCCGTCCGCCGCGTCCTCGCCGTCTTTCCGGTCATGGCCGTCGTCGTGCTGTTCGTCTTCGTCCTGCTCCGGCTCGCCCCCGGCGATCCCGCGGCCATCATCGCGGGGGACTACGCGACGCCGGAGGCCATCGCGAAGATCCGCACCGCCCTCGGGCTCGACCAGCCGATCTACATCCAGCTGGGGGTGTACGTGGGCAGCTTGGCCCGTGGTGATCTCGGCCGGTCGCTCCATTCGCGCCTGCCCGTCCGCACCCTGATCGCCCAGCGGCTCGAGCCGACGGTCGCGCTCGCCCTCGCGACCCTGATCTTCGCGGTGGGGCTCGCCGTCCCCCTCGGCGTCCTGGCGGCGTGGCGGGCGGGCACCTGGATCGACCGGACGGTCATGATCTTCGCGGTCGGGGGCTTCTCGATTCCCGTCTTCTGGCTCGGCTTCCTGATGATCTATGGCTTCTCGGTCCGCCTCGACCTTTTTCCGGTCCAGGGGTACGCGCCGCTCGCCGCTGGATTCGGTCCTTTCGCGCGCCATCTTTTCCTTCCGACCGTGACGCTCGGCCTGATCTACATGGCGCTCATCACCCGGATCACGCGCGCCAGCGTGCTGGAAGTGCTGGACGCCGACTACGTCCGCACGGCGCACGCCAAGGGCCAGTGGCCGGGGCGGATCCTCTTCACGCACGCGCTGAAGAACGCCGCGGTGCCGATCGTCACGACCATCGGTGTGGGCCTGACGCTGCTCATCTCGGGGGTGGTGATCACGGAGAGCGTCTTCGCCCTGCCCGGGCTCGGGCGTCTCACCGCCGACGCCGTCCTTCAGCGGGACTACTCGATCATCCAAGGGGTGACGCTCCTCTCCTCCGCCGTCTATGTGGTCGTCAACCTTCTGGTGGACCTGTGCTACCTGGTGCTCGACCCGCGGATCCGCTACTGACCACGGCGCTGGCCCGCCCGGCCGTCCGGCGCGGATCTGTCGGCCGCTTCGTCCGACGGCATCCCACCGTTGCCGCGGGCAGCGTCCTGCTGCTCCTCATGGCGTGCGTGGCGGTCCTGGCGCCGCTGCTCTTGACCGTGGACCCGATCGAGATGAAGCCCGCCCAGCGACTCCGGCCGCCCGGCGCCGCCCACTGGTTCGGCACGGACATGTATGGCCGGGACTCCTACAGCCGGGTGCTCTACGGCACCCGGATCTCGCTCGTCGTGGGATTGGTCGTGGCGACGGTTACCTCGGCCATCGGCCTCGGGCTCGGCGTCTTCGCCGGCTTCGTCCGGCGCCTCGACGGGATCGTCATGCGCGTGATGGACGGGATCATGGCGCTCCCGGACCTCCTGCTGGCGATCACGTTCGTGGCGCTCACCGGCGCGAGCGTGCGGAACGTCGTCATCGCGCTGGTGATCCCGCAGACGCCGCGCGTCGTCCGGCTCGTGCGGAGCGTCGTCCTGAGTCTCCGCGAGCAGCCGTTCGTCGAGGCCTCGGTGGCCCTCGGCGCGGGCGTGGGCCGGACGGTCCTCCGGCACGTCCTGCCGAACACCCTGGCCCCCCTGATCGTCCAGGGCACCTACGTCTGCGCGTCGGCGGTTCTCATCGAGGCGGCGCTCTCGTTCCTGGGCGCCGGGACGCCGCCCGAGATCCCGAGCTGGGGCAACATCATGGCGGAGGCCCGGGCCCACGTTCGCGTGGCGTTCTGGCTGCTCCTGTTTCCCGGGCTCTTCCTGGCCTCGACGGTGCTCTCGATCAACCTCCTGGGCGACGGTCTGCGGGATCTCCTCGATCCGCGGCTCGCCCGACGGATGTAGGGCCCGCGCCGGCGGCGCGGCGGCCCGGAGGAACGCGATGGACCTCGATCGCACCCTGACCGGCGGACTCGTGGTGGATGGCACCGGCGCGCGCGCCTATCGGGCCGACGTCGGCATCCGGCGAGGGCGGATCGAGGCGATCGGCGACCTCGCCGCGGCCCTGACGGGGGAGCGCGTCGATGTGCGCGGGCGCGTGGTCTGCCCGGGCTTCATCGACATGCACAGCCATTCCGACCTCTCCCTGCTGCTCTGCCCGACCGGGGACAGCAAGATCCACCAGGGCGTCACGACCGAGGTCGTGGGTAACTGCGGGTTCAGCCCGGCGCCGCTCACGGCGGACAGCGCCGACACGGTACGGTCGCTGCACGGGTTCTTCGGCAGCTTCGTCAACGACCTCGACTGGCGGTGGCGGTCGTACGGCGAGTTCGCGGCGCGACTGGGCGCGGGCGGCCTCGGGCTGAACGTGGCCCCGCTCGTCGGGCACGTCACGGTGCGGGCGTCGGTCATGGGATACGCGCAGCGGCCGCCGAGCGCCGCCGAGCTCGGCGGCATGCAGGACCTTGTCCGCTCCGCCATGCGCGACGGCTGCTTCGGGCTCTCGACCGGCCTGGTCTACCCCCCGGGGGCCTACGCCGACACCGAGGAGGTGGTCGAGCTCGCTCGGGTGGTGGGCGAGGCCGGCGGAGTCTACGCGAGCCACATCCGCGGCGAAGGGCACTCGCTGCTCCGCGCGGTCGCCGAGGCGATCGAGATCGGGGAGCGGGCCGGGGCCCGGGTCCAGATCTCGCACCACAAGGCAGCGTTCCGACCTTACTGGGGCCGGATCCGCCACGCGACGCGCCTGTCCGAGTGGGCGCAGGAGCGGGGCCAGGACGTCACGTTCGACGTCTATCCCTACACAGCGGGAAGCGCGCCGCTGACCCAGATCGTGCCCGACTGGGCGCACGAGGGGGGGTTGGACGCGCTGGTCGCGCGGGTCCGTGCGCCGACGAGTCGGGCGCGCCTCGCGCGGGAGATCGCCGAGCAGGGCCGCGAGTGGGACCAGACCCTCGTGGCTTGGATGCCAGCAGGACCGGGCAAGACCGACGAGGGATCGTCGATCGCCGACATCGCCATCCGTCGCGGGATCGATCCCGTCGAGACGCTCTTCGTGCTCCTCGAGGAGTCGGGCGCGCGGGCGATCATGGTCCACTTCGTCATGAGCGAGGACGACGTCCGCCACGTGATGCGGCATCCGCTCGCCATGTTCGGCTCGGACGGCTGGGTGCTCACGCCCCGGGGGCCGCTGGCCGAAGGCAAGCCCCACCCTCGGTGCTACGGCACCTATCCGCGGATCCTCGGGCACTACGTTCGGGAGACCGGGGTCCTCACGCTCGAGGCGGCCGTCCACAAGGCGGCCTACCGGCCGGCCGAGAAGCTCGGCCTCGCGTCCAAGGGGCGAGTCCAGGTGGGGGCCGATGCAGACCTGGTCGTCTTCGATCCGGCGACCGTGCAGGATCTCGCCACGTACGCCGACCCGCACCGCTTTCCGGCCGGCATCGAGCACGTCCTCGTTGCCGGGGAGATGACGGTCCGGGACGGGCGGCATACGGGCGCGCGAGCTGGCCGCGTGCTGCAGCGTCCCTGAGCCGGCGCGGCTCGGATTGCGCCGGAGTCTTGCCCCTCAGGGCGGGACCGGGAGGCCCGCGTGGTGGAGCCGGGTGAGCTCCTCGAGGGGGATGTGGCAGGCGATCCGGTGCCCGTCGGGGAGGCGCTGCTCGGGGGGCGGCGAGTCGTCGCAGACCGGGCCCACCCGGCGCGGGCAGCGCGTGCTGAAGGGACAGCCGCGCAGCAGCGCGGTGGCGCTCGGGAGGGCGCCTTCCAGCAGGATGCGCGGGCGCTGGTCGTCCGGGTCCAGCACCGGCACGGCGGACAGGAGCGCCTCGGTGTAGGGGTGGTGCGGCGGGGAGAACACGGCCTCCACCGGACCGAACTCGACGACCTTGCCGAGATACATCACCGCCACGTGGTCGGCGAGATAGCGCACCACGGCGAGGTCGTGGGAGATGAACACGAGCGTGGATTCGCGGCTGGCCTGGAGCTCGCTCAGCAGGTTGACGATCGCCGCCTGCACGGAGACGTCGAGCGCGGAGACGGGCTCGTCGGCGACCATGATGTCCGGGTCGCCGGCGAGCGCCCGGGCGATGGCGACGCGCTGCTTCTGGCCGCCTGAGAGCTGGTGAGGCTTCCGCCCGGCCAGCTCCGCCGGGAGCTTGACGACCTCGAGGAGGTGGGCGACCTCCAGCCGGGTGGTCTCGCGCGAGAGGTGGCGCAGCCGGCGGAGGGCGCGCCCGATCGAGTAGCCCACGGTGTGGCTCGGGTTGAGCGTGCTGTCCGGGTTCTGGAAGATCATCTGGAGCTTCCGGCGGAGCGCGCCCGAGCGCCGGTCGATCGAGATGGCGCCCACCTCCGTGTCGCCCAGGTGGACCTGGCCCCCGGTGGCGGTCTCGAGCCCGCTCAGCACCCGGGCGAGCGTCGATTTTCCCGAGCCCGACTCGCCGACGATGGCGAGCGTCCTGGCCTGCGTCGCCTGGAGATCGACCTCGTTGAGCGCCCGCACGGACCCGCGCCGCATCCCGAGCCAGCCCTTTCGAGGCCGGTAGACCTTCCGGAGGCGGTCGACGCGAAGCGTGGTCGGCCTGGCGGTCGTGCCGTCGCGCGTGCCCGCGATGGCCTCCCGGCGCGCCCACGGTGAGAGCTCGCCGGCCCGGACGCACCGGACGCGGTGTCGCTCGTCCCCGGGGACGTCGGACAGGGCGACGGGGGCGGTCAGGCACCGGCCGGGATCGGCGTGCACGCACCGGCCCGCGAACCCGCAACCGATCGGGCGCTCGCGCGGCGAGCCGACCTGCCCGGGAATCGGCGTGAGCGGGGCGCCGCGCTTGTCGCGGCCGAGCGTCGGCAGGCAGTCGAGGAGGCCTCGCGTGTAGGGGTGGCGCGGGTTCGCGAAGACGTGGCGGAGGGTGCCCTCCTCGACCAGCTCGCCTCCGTACATGACGGCGACGCGGTCGCAGACGCGAGCCACCGTGCCGAGGTTGTGGCTGATGTAGAGGATCGCGGTGTCGTGCCGCTGGCGGAGCGCGCGGACGAGGTCGAGGACGGCCGCCTCCACGGTGACGTCCAGCCCCGTCGTGGGCTCGTCCATGATGAGCAACGCGGGCTCCGCGATGAGGGCCATCGCGATCACGATCCGCTGCTGCTGTCCCCCCGAGAGCTGGTGCGGGTAGCGTCGAAAGACGCCGGCGGGGTCGGCCAGGTTGACCTCCTCCAGCATGCGGAGGGCGTGCTCGCGAGCTGCGGTCGCGCCGATCCCCTCGTGGAGCATGGGCACTTCCATGAGCTGGCGGCCGACGGTCATCACGGGATTCAGGCTGGCCATCGGATCCTGGTAGACCATCGCGATCCGCCGCCCGCGGAGGCGGCGGATCGCGGCCTCGTCCATCGTGGCCAGGTTCTGGCCCTCGAAAAGGATCCGGCCGCTCGTGACCCGCCCGGTCCGCCCGAGGTAGCGCATGATGCTCAGCGCGACCGTGGACTTGCCGCAGCCGGATTCCCCCACCAGCCCGAGGGCCTCTCCCTGGCCGAGCGCGAAGCTCAGCCCCGGGATGACCGTGACCTCGCCGGCCCGGGAGAAGTACGAGATCCGCACGTCCTGGAACTCGAGGAGCGGCGGCCGCGGGGCGGGCGCGGCCCCGGGCCCCCCGCCCGTCGCCGGCCGGGGGCGGCGGGACGCGGCGGCCCGCCCCGGCTCAGTCACGCAGGGCGATCTCCCGGAGGCCGACCGCGAGGAGATTGAAGCCGATCACGAGCGAGGAGATGGCCGCGCAGGGGAAGAGCGACATGTGCGGCCAGACCGACATCATACCGTAGGTGTCCTTGACCATGCCACCCCAGTCGGGGTCGGGCGGCGGCAGCCCGATTCCGAGGAAGCCGAGCACCCCGATGAGGACGATCGTGTAGCCCATGCGGAGGCACATGTCGACGAGGAGCGGGCCACGGGCGTTCGGCAGGATCTCGACGACCATGATGTAGAGCGCCGACTCGCCCCGCATCTTCGCGGCGGCCACGTACTCGCGCTCGCGCAGCTCGAGCGTGAGCCCCCGCACGATCCGGGCGATGATCGGCGCCTTGGTGAGCGTGAGGACCGCGATGATGTTTCCCGCCGAGGAGCCGAAGGTCGCCAGCACGATCATGTAGAGGATGATGACCGGGAAGGTGAGGATGATGTCGCCCGCGCGGCTCAGGACCAGGTCCACCCAGCCCCGGTAGTATCCGGCCGAAAGCCCGAGGAGCGCGCCAAGGAGGGCCGCGCCGAGGACGGCCAGCGGCGCGACCGTGAACACCGTGCGAGCGCCCCACAGGATGCGCGCGACGATGTCCCGGCCGAGGTGGTCGGTTCCGAGCCAGTGCGCGCGCGAGGGGGTCGGGCTCGACACCGCCCGGAAGTCGTTCGCGTTGGGCGGGTAGGGGGAGAGCATCGGCGCCAGGATCGCGGCCAGCACCCAGAGGAGGACGATCGCGAGGCCGACGGTCGCCGCCGGGGACTCGGTGACCCGCCGGAGCCCGCGCCCGAGGGTCCGGAGCCCTGCCAGGGCCGCCGGGGCGCGCGGGAGCGCGACGGGCTGGACGGCCGCGGAGTCCACGATCGGCGGCGTCACGCGCGGATCCTCGGGTCGAGGAGCATGTAGGCGAGGTCGGCCAGGATCTGCGTGAAGATGGCGACGCCGACCGCGACCAGCGCTCCGGCCTCGATGAGCGCGATGTCCTTGAACAGGGCGGCCTCCAGCATCATGCGGCCGAATCCCGGGTAGGCGAACACGGTCTCGACCACGACCACCCCGGAGACCAGGTAGCTGAGCTGCAGGCAGATCACCGTCACGGGGTTGATCATCGCGTTGCGGAGCGCGTGGCCCAGGACGACCCACCGGAAGGCCATGCCCTTCAGCACCGCGGTCCGGATGTAGGGCCGCTGCATCACCTCCACCATGGAGGCGCGGATCATGCTCACCACGTACCCCGCGTCGTAGAGGACGATGACCGCGACGGGGAGGACGAACTGGGACGCCACCGACCAGCCGCCTCCGGCCACCAAGGTCGCGGTGCCCGGCAGCCACCCGAGCCCCACGACGAAGATGCTCGCCAGGAAGACCCCCATCGCGAACTCCGGCACCGAGGCCGACACCGTGCTGAACACGAGGATCGTGCGGTCGAGCCACGAGCCCTCGCGCATGCCGGCGAGCACGCCGAGGAGCATCGAGACCGGCACGATCAGCGCGAACGCGATGGCGGCCAGGACGAGGGTGTTCCGGAGCCGGTCCCAGATGATCTGCCGGACCGGCACCTTGAACCTGGTCGAGAAGCCCAGGTCGCCGGAGGCGAGCTTGCCGAGATACTCGACGTACCGCACGATGACCGGCCGGTCGAGGCCCATCTCCGTCGTCAGGTGCGCCACCTGCTCCTGGGTCGCGTAGGCGCCCAGGATCTTTCGCGCGACGTCGCCGGGGGAGAACTCGTTGAGGGCGAAGACCAGGAAAGACACCACGACGAGCGTGATAGTCAGGGCGAGCGAGTGCTTCAGGCAGAAGCGTGCCATCGCCGGGGTGTCTCAGTCGCCGCGGGGCGCCCACATTGTAGTGCGGCGCGGCGCCGCGCCGCAACGTGCCCTTGATCGGCATCGGGTCCCTCGCCGATACTGCCGGAGCCATGCGTGGCCGCCGCCGGCGCTGCCCCGGGAAGCGAACCCGTCACCGAAAGGAGCCGTGCGCATGATCACCGAGCGTGGCCGCGCCCTGGCCGCCCGCCCCCGCGTCAGCGCGCTGCGCGTGCCGAACCTTGCCGAGATCGACTTCGGCGCGCTGCGCACCGGGCGCCTCGCCCGGCTGCAGGCGATGATGAAGCGCCACGATCTGCCGGTCTGCCTCTTCTACGGCACGGCGAACATCCGGTACGCGACCGGTGTCGACGTGATGGGCGTCTGGACGGCCGGCACCTTCGCCCGGTACTGCGTGGTGCCGGCCGAGGGCGCCCCCGTGCTGTTCGAGTACAAGGGGTCGGTCCACGTCGCCCAGAAGCTGGTCCAGGACGTCCGGACGGCGTTCACCTGGCAGTTCGGCGGAGTCGAGTCGGCCGCCAAGGCGCGGGAGTGGGCCCAGTCGCTCCGCTCGGTGCTGCGGGAGATGGGCCTGGACCGGGAGCGGGTCGGCGTCGACCGCCTGGACACGATCGGCTTCCTGGCGCTCCAGGCCGAGGGGTTCGATCTCGCCGACGCGAGCCCGGCGACGGTCGACGCGCGGGAGGTGAAGACCCCGGAAGAGGTCCAGCTCATGGCCGTGAACGGCGGGATCGGGGACGCGATGCTGGCCGAGTTCGAGGCGGCCATCCGCCCGGGGATCCGGGAGTACGAGCTGCTCGCCGTGCTGAGCGACTCGCTGCTCCGGCGCCACGGAGAGTTCCTCTTCACGCGCCTCGTCGCCTCCGGCACCAACACGAACCCCTGGCTCACCGAGGCCCACGACAAGATCGTCCAGCCCGGCGACCTGGTCGGCGTCGACACCGACGCCAACGGCTACGAGGGGTACGTCATCGACGTCTCGCGCACCTTCCTCTGCGGGGACGATCCCTCGCCCGCGCAGAAGGAGGCGTACCGGGTCGCCTACGACTGCGTGACCGGCATGGTCGAGCTCGTCCGACCGGGGATGACGTTCGCGGAGTTTGCCGCGCAGGCGCCGAAGCTGCCCGAGGCTTACCGCGCGATGCGCTACCCGGGCATGGTCCACCAGGCGGGGCTCGAGGACGAGGGCCCGGGCATCCCGTACGTGGACGACGACCGCGGGCCCCGGCGCATCCTGCCCCAGCGCGAGCTCAAGGAGAACATGGTCCTCAACCTCGAGTGCTACGCGGGCAAGGTCGGAGCCCCGTTCGGCGTCAAGCTGGAGGACCAGGTGGTGGTCACGGCGTCGGGCTGCGAGCTCCTCTGCACGTACCCCTTCGACGCGAAGCTCCTCAGCTGACGCCGCCGTCCGTCAGCGCAGCGTGAGGAATCCGGCCGCCTCGGCCCGCCGGGCCATCTCGCGGATCGGGTCGTAGTCGGCGTCCCGCACGGGCACGAAGCCGGCCATCCGGCCCGCCGCGAGGATGGCGCGGCCCGCGGGGTCCGCCGACATCCCGAGGAAGAGCGCTCGGAGGCGTGCCTTCCGTGACGGGTCGAGCCCGCGGGCCACGACGACCGGGGGAATGGGGCTCGGTCCGATCACGGCGACGGCGCGGAGACCCCCCTCGAGCTCCGGTCGGCGGGCCGTCTCGGTCTCCAGCACCGTGCTGTCGATGCCGGACGCGTCGATCGCGCCGTCCAGGACCATCTGGATCGAGCGCTGGTGCGCGCCCGAGGCGACCACCCGGCCGAAGTACCCCCGCGTTTCCTCGAGGGCGAGCAGGTGGTGCCGCACCACGTTGTACCCGGAGTGGGAGCCCTCGTCGTTGTAGGCCCAGACGCGGCCGCGGAGATCCGCGAAGGTCCGCGCCGGATGGTCCTGCCGGACGACCACGTCGGTGAAGTACACCGGCGCCCCGGCGTAGCGCGGCGCGGCCATCACGGGGGCGCACAGGAGCTCGATCGGGCGGTCCGGGCGGTCGTGCTTCTGGGAGTACGGTAGCCCGCAGATGAACGCGGCGTCGATGGCGCCCCCGTCGAGCCGGCGATGCTGCTCCTCCCAGGGAACGCCGGCCAGGAGCTCGACCGGACCGTCCAGCCGGTCGGCTAGGTAACCCGCGATCCGCTCGTAGAGCGGCCGCGCGTTGTCGGCGAGAAAGGATGCCAGGCGGAGCATCGCCTCATTCTACGGTCTGGCTACGGTCTGGCGACGGTCTGGCGGTCGGCCCGTTGACAAGGCCCGCCGGGGCCGGGAATGATCGGCGCGACGGAGGGCGCGGTGGACGACTGCGTGCGACTGGCGCTCTGGGAGACTGCGGCGGGCCGGGGGTTCACGGATCCCGCTCAGACGACCAGGGACCTGGCGGCGATCGGGCTGATGCTGGACAACATCCGGCGTCAGGTCAGCGCGGCAGCCCTGGCGGCGGGCTCGTGCCCGCTCGTGCTCGCGGCGCACGAGACGGATGGCCGGGCGCACCGGGCGATCGTCTGCGACCCGCGCCGACTGGGGGACGGCCGGGACCTCGCCTGGGTCGGCTTCTTCGCGGTGAAGCGCCGGGACGTCGACAGCGCCCCGCTCGCCGTCCGGGACGACGAGCTCATCCAGGAGTTTCCTGGCCATCCGGGCATCCTGAGCTACAGCTCGCTCGAGCTCGGCGACGGGGACTGGGGCAACCTGATCCTGCTCGACGGGGACGAGGCGCGCGAGCACTGGCGGGTCAGCGAGCGTCACGCCCACGCGGCGCGGGAGCTCGCGCCCCGCCACTACACCGACGTGCGGCTCCACCAGGGCATCCTGCCGGGGGGCGTCCGCGCCAGGGGGTCGCCGGTCCTGCGCCGGACGAAGTACTACGACTACCGCGACGCCGTCACCTGGCGCGGGGAGCGCGAGTGGCTGCCCTGACGGGTGGGCGGGGCCGGTGAGCGCCCCCGTGAATCGGTCGGGGTAGAAGACCCGTCTCAGCGGGCGGCTTCCGCGAGCGGCGCCCGGCCGCGCCCGTTCAGGACCTCGCGCAGTTCCCGGACCAGGGTGTCGAGCCCGATGGGCTTCGGCAGGAACTCGATGCCCTCGTCCAGCATCCCCTGATGGTCGATGGCGTCGGCTGTGTAGCCCGACATGTAGATGATGTTCATCTGCGGCCGGATGGGCGCGAGCCCGGCTCACGAGCTCCGGTCCGCTCATCTCCGGCATGACGACGTTCGTGAGCAGCAGGCGGATCCCCGTCGTGCCCCGGGACCGGGGCAACGCGGCTACCGCTGAGGCGTGCGCCAGGGCGGGATCCCGTCACCCATCCCTTGATGGGGCCGGACGGCGGGGCTAGAGTGGCGTTCGTGCCCGCGTAGCCCGGGGATGCGCGCCGCTGCCCCGACCGGGGCGGGTCCCGGGGCCGCGCACCGGCGTTGACCGGTCGCCGGCGCGAGACGCGGGGTCCGCGTGTCCCCAGGCCAGGAGGGCCCTGATGCGGTTCGGCCTCTTCACCACGCTCTACGACTGCGGCGGCGGCGCCGAGACGCCGGCGGACGTGCTCGACAACCTGCGTGAGCAAGTCGTCCTGGCGGAGCAGCTTGGCTACGACACGGTGTGGATGGGGGAGCATCACTTCGGCCCCTACGACCTCGGCGACCTTCCGAATCCGATCCTCGTGGGGGCCGACCTGGCGGCGCGGACGAGCCGCATCCGGATCGGTCAGATGGCGAACATCGCCCCCTGGTGGCATCCCATCCGGCTGGCGGAAGACCTGGCGATCCTGGACAACCTCACCCGGGGCCGGGTCGACGTCGGCTTCGGCCGCGGCATCTGGCCCTACGAGGGCCCGCAGTTCCATCCCCACGCCGACCCGAGGAAGGACCAGGAGAACCGCGAGCTCTTTCGCGAGACCGTCGAGATCGTGCGGAAGGCGTGGACCGAGGAGCGGTTTGCCCACGCGGGCCCGAACTACACGTTTCCCGCCCCCGACACCCGGTTCGCGCATCCGCGCTATCCGGCCGACCCGGCGTGGCAGGATGGCGACCGGGTCCTGAAGCTGCGCGTCACGCCCAAGCCCTTCCAGCGGCCGCATCCGCCGCTGTGGATGACCGTGTCGACCGACCGCTCGGTCAGTTTCGCCGCGGAGCTGGGGCTCCAGCCGTGCTACTGGCAGCCGCCGCCGCGCCGGGTGCGGCAGCGCATGGAGCTCTACGCGGAGATCCGGTCCCGGATCGAGGGCCGGCCGGTGTCGCCGTCGGCGGGCCAGGCCGTGCTGCGGAACCTCTACGTGGCGCCGACGATGGAGGCCGCCCGCCGCGAGGCCGAGACGCCCATCCTGTCCGCCTTCATCTACAACGATCCGTTCCGCGGGCGCGAGGTGTTCACGAACCCGGGGGAGGAGCTCCGGCCCGGCACGAAGCTCGATTGGGAGTTCCTCGAGCCGAGAAACCTCCTGGTCGGGCCGCCGGAGCACGTGGCGGAGCGGGTTCACGAGCTGGCCGAGGTGTGCGGGCTCGAGTCCCTGCTCGTGGAGCACGCGCACCCGGGGATCCCCCAGCGGCTGATCCTGCGCAACCTCGAGCTCTTCGCGACGAAAGTGATGCCCGCCTTCCGCCGGCAGCCGGAGACGGCCCCCCCCACCGCCACCCCGTCCGGGACCGGGCACCGCGCCGCCGGGCGCTGAGCGTCCGCTCGCGACCCGTTCGCACCGAGATGGCCCCCCTGCGGCAGCTCATCGACTGGCACACCCACTGCTACCTGCCGGAGCACATGGGTGCCGCGGCGCAGGCGGCGATGCAGGCCCGCGGCGTCATGGGCGGTGAGGCCTGGCCGGAGCACCACCGCCGGAGCGTGGCCGACGGCGGGGCCGAGAAGTTCGTCGTGATCAAGATGCCGACCAACTGGGGCCGCGGCATCCCGAACGACTTCATCGCGGAGTACGTCGCGCGGTATCCGGGGCGGGCGGTGGGCTTCGCCGCGGTCGACCCGACCGACGGGGACGCCCCACGCGAGTTCGAGCGGAGCGTCACGACGCTCGGCCTCCGCGGCCTGAAGCTCTCTCCCGTCTACCACGGGTTCGATCCCTGGAGCTCGGCGGCCTGGCGTCTCTACGAGATGGCCGACGCGTTCCGCGTGCCGGTCATGTTCCACATGGGCGGCGCCTACGACCCGGAGGCGGCGCTCGAGTGGGGCAACCCCTTGCTCCTGGACCGGGTCGGCCGGGCGTTTCCCCGCTTGCGCATGATCGTCGCGCATCTCGGGCAGCCGATGATGCAGGAGACGGTGATGCTGATGCGCAAGAACGAGAACGTCTTCGCCGACCTCTCGGCGCGCTTCCACCGCCGGTGGCAGCTCTACAACGGCCTCCGGGCGGCCATCGAGTACAAGGTGACCGACCGCCTCCTGTTCGGCTCGGACTTCCCGGTGATGACGACGCGGGAGGCCGCCGCGGCCTTCCAGGCCATCAACGACTGGGGGGACGGGGTGCGGCTCCCGCCGATCCCGCCGGAGCTGATCGACCAGATCCTCCACGAGCGTCCGCTCGAGCTCGTGGGCCTCGCGTGAGGCAGGCGGCTGCCCGCCGATGGCGTCAGCGAGATGCTCGCCTTCCTCGGCCGCGCGGGCAGCGAGAAGACCGACGCTGGTCCGGGCCAGCGCGGAGCTGTGCGGATGAGGCTACTTGGGGGTTCGAGGGATATTGTCCGGGACGGAACCGTGCGGGGCCTGATACAGCACGAAGTCCCCGTTCTCCTTGACATCGACCCAGGCGACCCGACCGGCCGCGGTGATCGTGTCGATCTGATCGCGCAGCCGCGCGACCCGATCACCGTCCGCCCATTGTCGGCGCCGGATCGCCGGCGCCGTCGTCATGTAGTGGAGGTCGGGGGTGTCCTGCCGCTCCCAGCGGACGACGCCACCACCCCTGAGAGTTACCACCACTCCCTTGCACAGACTACAACTCGGGCGTTCAGGCGTGCTCATCCTCGACCTCCTGTCCACAACTCCACGCGGGCTTCCGATGCGTCGGGGGACCACGCCATGCGCCGCCTGGACCACGTGAAACTCGCCGGAGCCGTGGACATCGATCCGGGCAACGTGCCGGTCGCCATGGATGGCGTCGAGCTCGGCGAACATCGCGGCAGCCATCGGCGAATTCCACAGGACCTCAAGGGCCTGTCCAGTCGGCACTCGGCCACGAGGACATCAAGAGCACGACTCTACGCCGAGGTCACGCAAGTGGCCCTGACGGCGGCGATGCATCGGTTACCGTGGGCGCCATCCGGACAGCCATGAGGCGAGTGAGTTCTGTACGCCTCGGGAAATCGCCACCTGTGAAGTACGGAAGTGTGCGGAACCAAAGAAAAGCGCCAGAGGGAGCCTGTAAGCCGGGTCCTGTACGCCAGCCGGTATCCTTGGCTGGCGTGATGGTCATTCCTCTCGACGGCCGGTTACCCGGCCGCTCCAGCAGCCTGACCCG